>JBMZNW010000026.1:13207-13440 GCA_049619915.1 Gammaproteobacteria bacterium | reverse complement strand
CAATACAAACAAACAGAAGTTAGAATAATAACAAAAACTCAATTGCGTAATTAAAAGGTCTATGTCAGTTAAACATCCAATCATCGCTGTAACAGGCTCATCCGGTGCCGGCACCAGTATTGCCAAAAGAGCTTTTGAATATATGTTCAAAAAAGACGGCATTAAAGCCGCCATCATCGAAGGCGACTGTTTCCATCGTTATGATCGTGCTGAAATGGATATGCTTAGTAAAG
>JBMZNW010000026.1:0-13197 GCA_049619915.1 Gammaproteobacteria bacterium | reverse complement strand
GATGCTGAAGAAAAAGGTGAAAACCTGACGCATTTTGGTCCGGAAGGTAATCTGTTTGATGAATTAGAGTCGTTATTCCAAGAATACGGCGAAAAAGGTACCGGCAAACGTCGTTATTACATTCATGATGCAAAAGAAGCTTCTGAACACGGTATGCCAACCGGCAGCCTGACTGAATGGGAAGCTATCGAAGAAGATACTGATATCATGTTCTATGAAGGCCTGCATGGCGGCATCGTCACCGATAATGTTAACGTCGCGCAGCATGTTGACTTACTCATTGGAGAAACTCCGATAATTAACTTGGAATGGATGCAAAAGATTAACCGAGATCGCTCAATTCGCGGTTATAGTAAGGAAGATGCGACAAAACTGATTATGGATCGTATGTATGATTACATCCATTACATCACACCGCAGTTTTCCCGAACAGATATCAATTTCCAACGCGTACCGACAATTGATACTTCAAACCCCTTTGAAATGCGATATATCCCCACTAATGCCGAGAGCTTTACGGTGATACATATCCGTAATTTGGAAAAATTAGACGTCAACTTTCGTCACTTGCTGGAAATGCTGGAAGGTTCAACAATGTCCAGCCCAGATACGATCGTCATCCCGGCCGGCAAGAAAGTATTCGCTATGCAACTGATCATAACGCCATATTTGCGTAAATTAATTGCTGAAAAAAACGCTTAATCGCTGTATTTATTATCGCAATATGATTAAATCAGGTAATTAGGATATTAATTTCGGTCTCATTATGCGCACAATATTAATATTAAACCCGAAAGGCGGCAGTGGAAAAAGCACCATCGCGACCAATGTCGCATGTTATTTTGCCATGCAAGGCAAAAACGTGACATTAGCAGACTGTGATCCTCAAGGCTCAAGCCAAGACTGGTTAGACGTTCGACCTGAAAGCCGAGATAAAATAAATTGCGCCGTATTAGAAAAAGATCGTTTGGAAATACCTCAGGAAACAGAAGTCCTGGTGATGGATACACCAGCCGGTGTAGCTGATAGTCGATTAAGTAAATTCCTGAGTCAGGCACAAACCATGATTATGCCGGTTATTGCATCGCCAATAGATATGCGTGCAGCAGAACGTTTTCTGGACGAATTATTTTCTTTGAAAGGAACAGTTAATAACAAGATTAAAATCGCAACCGTTGCTAATCGTGTTCGTGAAGATACGCTAATTGCAGCAAAACTTGAGCACTATTTAAATCATATAAAACTGCCTAATGGTAAAAGCCTGCCTTTTATGACGATGCTGCGCTCCAGCCAAAATTATGTCCGAGCTGCTGAACAAGGATTAAGCATCTTTGAACTGGCACCTTCAAAAACATATTATGATCGTGAACAATGGGAACCGCTACTACGTTGGTTAAATAGTAGTAAAAGCCTGCCGAAAAAATAATACTCTTTAAACTTTCTAATCTCATTGTGAGTATAAACACTCACTAATACTGCTTTTATGTCATTCAAAATTACACTGTCAAAACAAAACTCAAGTTTCGATGTTAATGACAATGAAACCATACTAGAAGCAGCTCTACGTCAATGCCATAACTTGCCTTATGGTTGTCGCAATGGTGCATGTGGTTCATGTAAAGCAACAATAATTGAAGGCAAGGTAAATTATGATGATGGATTGCCAGAAGCGCTCTCACAAAAAGAGAATGAACAAGGCACTATCTTGCTATGCAAAGCAAAAGCAACGAGCGATCTCGTTATCGAATCCCGTTCAGTTGAGTCTTCTGCTGATATAAAAATAAGACAATTCCCTTGCCGCGTTACAACATGTGAAAAATTAAGTGACGATGTCATACGACTGATTCTCGAATTACCGAAGACAGAAGCGATACAATTTATCGCTGGGCAATACATCGATATTTTGATGAAAGAAGGGAAACGACGTTCATTTTCTCTAGCTAATGCGCCACATGAAAACCAAAGGCTCGAATTACATATTCGCTATTATGAAGGCGGTTTATTTTCTGAATATGCTTTTAATGATTTAAAAAACAAAGCATTACTTCGTATCGAAGGATCATTCGGTCAATTTACTTTACAGCAATCAGACAGACCAATGATTATGATTGCAGGCGGCACAGGTTTCGCGCCGATCAAAAGCCTTATTGAACATGCGCTAGAAATTAATGACAACCGACCTATTCATATCTACTGGGGGGCACGAACAGAAACCGATCTCTATCTCGATAACCTAGTAAAAAAATGGGCAACAAAACATAAACACATAAAGTACATTCCGGTATTGTCCGAAGTTGAAAGCTTGCAAAATTGGGAAGGGAAGACAGGTTTTGTGCATGAAGCTGTTTTAGAAGACTATGATGATTTATCCGGCCACGATATTTATGTGTGCGGGCCACCACCGATGGTTAACGCTGTTGTTGAATCATTTCCTGCAAAAGGTTTAAACAGAGAAAGATTATTCTCAGATTCGTTTGAGTTTGCCGCTAATTAAAGCTTTCATAATTGTTCTTTTGCATTTTTCTTTTTCATTATTCTTTTCCATGGCCATAAAACATAAGCGCTGCTTGTGAAAAACATGAATAGATTATGTTGCACCGGTTGCTAAAGCTAAACCTTTTTCATAACACTCAGCCGCTGCTTCAGTTCTACCTTCGTGTTCATGCAGCTTGGCAAACTCATAATAAGCCTCAGGGTTAGCTTGAACATCGATACTTTCCTGTAAGTAATCTTTCGCTTTACCCCATAATTTATTGCGCATACATATGCGCCCTAACGATAATAATAAAACAGCATCGCGCGCATGGTTTTGCAACCACGATTCAGCAATCGTCAACTGTTTATTCCTATCAGCACCAACCACCAAACCATAAAGACGAACTAAGGGTGTATCCCATTGGCGTTTAATTGAACCACGCAGCAAAACTTCACAATCAGATGTATCTTCAAACTTGAGTCGCTCAGTGATATAAACTTCCGTTAAATAAAAGTGTTGTTGTAATTTGCGAGAGATATTGCGCCATACACCATTTAAAATATTTTTCTTTATCATTGAGTTTACCCGCTTCCTTTAATAAACCCGCATAAGCTTCAAGCTGTTTTGCCTGAATCTGTTCGCGCGTTAATAAACTTGTTTTTTCTATTGCCGGAATTAATGTTAATACGGATTGCCAGTCATTAAGATCAGTATAAGTATCCAGTAACAATTGTTTTACCTGTAATTGATTCGGTTGCTTATGCTGCAAGTGTTTTAATGTCGCCAGCGCTTGCTCTGTTTGTTCCTGACTCAACTGTAGCTCTGCTTGTGTAATACCAACTGCGATATCAGCATCTGGATTATAATGATAAGCCAAGCGTAAATAATCATCGCGACGATCTATTGAACGTTGTTCCTGCGCTGCCCGGGCAGCATAAAGATAATTCACATGCGGCGCACGACTGTAGGGCGCGGCTTTACAAAACTCACGTTCTGCTTTTTTCCAGTCGCCTTCTGTCATGTGCTGCAATCCCTGAGTTAAATATTTTTCAGCACGCCTTTGGTTTCTATGTGCCCGCCATTTTTTTATTTCCTTTGGCATCGTCCAAAAACGAATAACACTGCGAGCAATAAAATAACAAGCCAGAAAACTTAAAAAGACAATAATGACAAATAAAGTAGCGCTAGTCTGAATCTTCCATCCAGAAATCGTCAATAAAACATAGCCCGTATCAGATCCGGCAATCGAACCTATAGCAACAGCCACTAGCAAGGCTACTAAACTAATAAACAGAAGTTTCATTATTCTATTGTTGTTCCTGTTGCATTATTTCCATCATCAATACTGTCTTCTTTAATTCGACTTAAAGCGCGTACTGATTCTAAAGAAGAACTGATATCCAGTTCAGGGAACTCAAGCTCGATTTTCTTCATTGCCGTTAGTGTGTCAGAAACATTGCGCACACCTGCATCAGCTATATCAAAATAAGCATGTAGCCAAGCTTGCATGTGTTTAATTGACGCATGTAAGTTTTCAGTGTCTCGGTTAAACACAGCGAAACGGGCATTGGCTAACTCTAGCTTTAAGTTTGCTCTTAAAAAATAAACTTCATCAGGCAATAAACGTGCAGCAGCGACATCATTATCACGCGTTATAACAACCAGGCTTTTCAATTCTTCCCAAACCAGCGCAAAGAAATGTTTAATGCCTTCAACGGGTTCCTGCGTATCTTGCTCTTGATCATCTGTCTGAAGCTGCTGCTCTATGACAATATTTTCCTTTAACGCCAATTCATCAACGCGACTGATTAAGTCGGACAAGTATAAAGCCATACCACTTAAGTCAGCCTGATTTAAGGAACGTAGCTGATTCATATCAGCAATAAGCTGTTCTCTGGCACTTAACGCCGCCGCATCATTAAACGCCTGAAGCCGCTTATCAACTGCTTCCATCGCAGATAGCGCCGTTGCAACATTATGGTCAAGTTGCAAATTGTAATTAGCAATAATTAAAAGGTGCTCTACCTCGGCCAATGCATAATCTTTATTAATATGGACTTGCTGCTCAACAGGCTGTGATAATGAATGAGAAAGCACGTCCTGTTTAGACTGCAGCTCACCCAATTTTTGTTGGACATTTGAAACATTAGAAAGAACCGTTTCTAATCTTGCATCTATATCAGCAGCAATATTTTCTTCAACGTTACTATTATCAACAGTGTTTTGCTCAAGCTCCTTGTCTAACTTATCAAGACGATTATTTAAGAAAACAAAACTGGCTGAAATAAGAACAATAAGAATGACTGTGATTACATAAAAAAGTATATTGCCTGATTTTTTATTTTCAGGCTTTACATTACTCGGCTTTGCACTATTAGACTTTGTACTATCAGATTTCGCTTTATTATTATTTTCTGCTTTTTTATCAGCCACTTTTTCTGCTTTGTTTGATTGCGCTAAAGTTTTATTGTCAGATTTTTTTTCATTTTTCTGATCTGGTTTATTCCCTAGTTTATTTTCGGGGCTTTTATTCTCTTTGGCGCTTGTTGCCTTATCTTCTTTTTTTTCAGTCATACCTGTATTTCTCCAACAAGTTCCAATAGTGCTAACAAGAGACCTTCGTCATTTTTTTCTTTTGCAATTGCTGTTTCAGTAATAAAGCCTGTTTGTTTTGCCAACTCTGCATTTCGCGCAGACATCACAATTAAGGGTGTTTTAAATAATTTTTCCTGATCAGCGTCTGCCGTTAATTTCAATAAATTTTCCAATCCTTCATTGCTACTAATAATAACAGCATCCAGTTGTTCATTTTGCCACAGTTCTCGACATTGCTGAATGTCATACTCAGGCAGGGCACGTTGATAAACTTCTGCATAATCAACCAAAGCACCGCGTTGTTTCAGATTATCCGCTAATAACTCACGTCCTCCAACACCGCGCACTATTAATATCTTCTTATTGCGAACAAGTTCGCTATCAAGTTCCGGCAATAACAATAAACTTTCGCTGTCTGCCTGAACACCGGCATGCAATACATCTGACATAGCTAATTCAGATAGTGCCGCAGCGGTACCCGAACCTATAGCCAGTATTTGTATTTTTTCAGCCAGTAATCCATCTTTACTCAAATAATGATCAAATACTGCTGTAACGGCATTACGACTGACAAAGATGATAAAGTCATACTGATCAATATTGGCAAAACAAGCAGAAAGTTTGGCAGACAGTTTCTCTGGATTTAAAACAGGACGAATTTCAATCGTCGGGAAAAGCACCGGTATTCCACCGGCATCCGATATCAAACGACATAATTGATCAGCCTGATGTGCTGGTCGGGTAACTAATATACGTTTATTTTTTAATGTGGCCGACACGATTAATTTCAGGGTAATTTCAGTGCAAAAGTTCTTCTAGAATTTTATCCCCGCCACGCTGCAATAAAGTCTCCGCTAAGGTTATGCCAATGTTATCAAGCTCATCAATCGAGCCTTTTTGTTCAGCTTGAATCACCTCACTACCATCAACTCTGGCAATCAAACCATTAAGCGTTACTTCATTACCTTCAATCGTAGCTTGTCCAGCAATAGGCAACTGGCAACCACCAAACAAACGACGACTAAACGCGCGCTCTGTTTCTACACACAAGCTTGTTGCCTCGTGATTTAATGGTGCAATTAATTTCTCAACAACATCATCACCAGCACGACACTCAATACCGATAGCGCCCTGACCTATAGCCGGCAATAAAAGCGAATGAGGAAGAAACTGCGTGACTCTTTCAGGCATGCCTAAGCGAAGAATGCCGGCTGCTGCTAATAAAATACCGTCATACTCGCCGTTATCCAGTTTGCCTAATCTTGTGCCAACATTACCGCGTAAATCTTTTAATTCGATATCAGGATAAAGCGCTTTTACCTGAGACTGACGGCGTAAACTTGACGTACCTAATATTGCATCGGCCGGTAAGTTTTCTATTTTTTCATAGCTGTTTGAAATAAATACATCGCGCGTATCTTCACGTTCCATTATTACCGGCAGAGCCAGCTCTTCAGGCAAATCAATCGTGACATCTTTCATTGAATGCACAGCAATATCAGCTCTACCCTCTAACAATGCTGTTTCCAGTTCTTTAATAAATAATCCTTTACCACCAACAGCTACCAATGGCGCATCAAGAAAGCGATCACCTTCTGTCGTCATACTCACCAGTTCAACTGTTAGATCAGCATGCGTTTCCTGGAGTCTTTTTTTCACATGTTCTGCCTGCCATAAAGCAAGCGGACTTTTTCGTGTGGCTATTTTTAAAGTATTCACAATCTATTTTCTGTATTTAACAATGCGTTATTAAAGGATATGGTGTTTATTATCATACACTTTGGGTATTATTCAGAGAACTATTTAAAACTCGAATAACCTGAATGAAGCCCTAAATGAAACTTGGAATAATCATGGATCCTATTAGCAGGATCAACACAAAAAAAGACAGCTCCTTTGCCATGCTACTCGCCGCACAAAAACGCGGTTGGGATCTGTTTTATATGGAAATGCAGGACATTTATATTAATGATGATGTTCCTATGGCAAATATTCAGACTATTAAAGTTGAAGACAATACAGACAGCTGGTTCAGCTTATCAAACCCGCAAACAAAAGACCTGGCTAATCTCGATATCATCTTGATGCGTAAAGACCCGCCGTTTGATCTGGAATATATTTATTCAACATACATCCTCGATCATGCACAACGTCTCGGCACGTTGGTTGTGAACAATCCAACTTCACTGCGAAATGCGAATGAGAAAATGTTCATTACACATTTTGCCGAATGTATAACGCCGACTCGAGTCAGTCGTGACATGGACATCTTGTTTGATTTTATCAAACAACAGGGCAACACCATTATCAAACCTCTGGATGGCATGGCCGGACAAAGTATTTATCGTGTTAATGAATCTGATCATAACTGCAAGGTCATTCTGGAAAGCATGACGCGCGAAGGCACAACTTATGTCATGGCACAAAAATTTGTGCCGGAAATTTCTGCCGGCGATAAACGTATTTTAATGATCGATGGAGAACCTGTACCTTATGCGCTGGCAAGAATACCGGCGGATGGTGAGGTTCGAGGCAATCTGGCCAGAGGCGGGAGCGGCCAAGGACTTGAACTGAGCGAGCGTGATCGCTGGATATGTAAACAAGTTGGGCCTAAATTACGAGAAATGGGGCTAATCTTTGTCGGTATTGATGTCATTGGTGATTATTTAACTGAAATTAATGTCACCAGCCCAACCTGTATCCGCGAACTCGATAGCTTGTATAATATCGACATCGCAAGCCAATTAATGGATGCTTTAGAAAAGCGCATAGAAAGTAACTCGGCAACAACTTAATCGTGAATTATTCTTTTTACTTACTGTTAAATATTACTCGTGGCAACAGTACAAGCTGCTAAACCTATCGTTACTCCGCTAGATCGATTTGGTCTGACTTTAAGTCTTGCCATTTTGTGTCACGCCTTACTTATTCTCGGTATTACTTTCCAACAAGAAGATCGTTCACTTGCACGTTTCAATTCGATGGAGATTGTTCTGGTTCAACAAAAGAGCGCTGAACCAGAAGATGCAAAAAAGCTGGCGCAAGCGAACCTTGAAGGCGGTGGTAATGTTGAAGAAGCAGTCAATCCATCTTCACCGATGCCGGCTCCTTTTCCCGATCAAAAACCCGAAATCACCATGCCGCAACCAACAGAGCCAGAACCTCCTCAACCTGAAGTCACGGCAACAGCGGAAGCTATTGTTGCTGAACCTTCGCCAGTAAAAAAAGAGCTGGTAGAAACCTTAACAGCCGAAGATGAAAAAGCTGAATTACCTAAAGTTGAGAAAATAGAAACGCCAAGTAAAGAAAAGAAAATCGCTGAAGTCACCGAGACGAAGACAGAAAAAAAGATAACAACGCCTGAGAAAGAAAAGAAACGCGTTAAAGACACAATTCAAACACGTAAAACGCCATCGGCGACTGAGTTATTAACCAACAGCTTTAAAATCGCGTCTTTAAGCGCAGAAGTCCGGCGTAAAATGGAAGCAAGATCGGAACGTCCGAGACGAAAATTTATTTCAGCCAGCACCAAAGAATATAATTACGCCGCTTATATGGAAGCATGGCGAGCAAAAGTAGAACGTGTTGGTAATTTAAACTATCCGGAACAAGCAAGAAAACAACGTATTTCTGGCAGCTTGGTTCTTAATGTTGCCTTAAGACAAGATGGTACTATTGTCGAAATTACAGTACGTCGTTCATCCGGCGAAAAAATGCTCGATGATGCTGCTATCCGTATTGTTGAACTGTCCGCGCCTTTTTCTCCATTTCCGGAACATATTAAAGCTGAAACCGATGAACTACATATTACGCGTACATGGCAATTTTTAAATAAGAAAGGCTTCCGGTAATACTCAATTAATACTCATAAATCGAACAAGCTTGTGAAAATACAAATTCTGGCTAATATTTAATTAAACCATCAAAACGTTGTTTATTAATAAAACATGGAACAAACCGACCTGACAAATCAATTTTTAATTTCCATGCCGAGCCTCAAGGACCCTAACTTTGAGAAAACGGTTACGTATATCTGCGCGCATAATACTGACGGCGCAATGGGCATCGTCATTAACAAACCATTGGAAATCGGTTTAGGTGAAATTTTTGTGCAGATGGATATTACTATTGATAACGCTGAAGCAAATAACCAAGCCGTTTATCAAGGTGGGCCGGTTCAAATCGATCATGGTTTTATATTGCATCAATCAAATAGAGAATGGGATTCATCCATCATTGTTTCCCCTGAAATCAGTGTCACAACTTCAAAAGATATCCTCGAAGCCATGGCAGAAGGCGAAGGCCCGGAAGAATCATTAGTGGCCTTAGGCTATGCCGGCTGGTCTGCCGGACAACTAGAACAAGAATTAATGGATAATGCCTGGCTTACCGGCCCGGCTAATGCAGATATTATTTTCAATACATCATCGGAACAGTGCTGGGAAACAGCTGCTCAACATATTGGTGTTGATTTAGAGAAACTATCTTCTGATATTGGTCACGCGTGAGCAACCAGACACTTCTTTGCTTTGATTGCGGCATCAAACGAATCGGTACGGCCGTAGGTCAGACAATCACATCGACCGCTACCGCTTTGGAAATCATCAAAACAATTAATAACAAGCCTGACTGGAACAGCATTACACGCTTAATTAATGAATGGGGACCAAACCTGCTTATTGTCGGCAAACCCTATCAACTTGACGGTTCACGTCAGGAAATGACCGATATTGCTGAACGGTTTTCGCGCCAGCTTGAAGGTCGTTACAAAATCAAGGTCGAAATGATAGAAGAACAACTGTCCTCCTATGAAGCGAGACGTGAATTAAAATCGACTTATGATCTTGATGCTGTTGCAGCCCGTCTTATTCTTGAAACATGGCTCAGTGAAAATACATAACACCACTTTAACTGTATCGACAAACAGTCAGGAATAAGGAAAACTTACATTATGAATGATGAAATAAACATTAATGAACTGCTTGCTGACATAACAGCAAAGATACAAAGTCATTGTACAGAGTATGATTATGACAACCCGCTAATGGTTGGTATCAAGCGCGGCGGCGCCTGGGTTGCGAAACAATTACATGCATCGCTTGATTTACCCGATCCTTTGGGCGAGTTAAATATCGCTTTTTATCGAGATGATTTCAGTACCGTCGGTTTACACCCCGAAGTCAGCCCAAGTAATCTGCCAACAGATATTAATGATAGACACATCATTCTGGTTGATGATGTTTTATACACGGGTCGGACAATACGTGCTGCGATGAATGAGATTTTTGATTATGGCCGACCTGCCAGCATTAGCCTTGTCGTTTTAATCGACCGTTGCGAAAGAGAATTACCGATTCAAGCCGATATCGTTGGAAAAACTATTACGCTGAATGAAGGAGAACATGTTAAACTCCTTGGCCCAGAGCCCTTAGAACTTTCTTTCACGGGCGACGGAAACTGAACTAATTGATGACTGGAAATAAAATTCAACTCGACAAAAACGGTAACCTAAAGCATTTCCTTTCTATAGAGGGCCTGAGTCAGTCATTACTTCAAAAAATTCTTGATCACGCCGAATCCTTTGCCAGTGTTGGCGAAAGAGATGTGAAAAAAGTCCCGTTATTGCGTGGCAAAACCATTGCCAATCTGTTTTTCGAACCAAGTACACGCACACGTACCACGTTTGAATTAGCGGCAAAAAGACTTTCTGCTGATATCTTAAACCTAAATATCTCGACCTCCGCTACCAGCAAAGGCGAATCACTCAGTGATACCCTGCATACATTAGAAGCGATGCATTGCGATATGTTTGTTGTTCGCCATGCCAATAGCGGCGCGGCACATTACATAGCAACACAAGTTGCACCACATATCAGCGTCATTAATGCCGGTGATGGGCGACATGCGCATCCTACACAAGCTATGTTAGATATGTTTACCATCAGGAAACACAAAAAAGATTTTGAGAAATTAAAAGTCGCCATTGTTGGCGATATCTTGCACTCAAGAGTCGCACGTTCAGAAATTCATGCTTTAAATACACTGGGTGTTCTGGAAACACGCATTATTGCGCCACAAACCTTAATACCAAAAGATGTCGAAAAAT
This sequence comes from Gammaproteobacteria bacterium, assembly GCA_049619915.1. GTDB lineage: Bacteria > Pseudomonadota > Gammaproteobacteria > Eutrophobiales > Eutrophobiaceae > UBA7359. Next base: position 2,020 of record JBMZNW010000026.1, on the reverse strand, counting down.
TAGGCGTGCATGTTTACGACAACATGGATGCCGGACTGGAAGGTGTTGATGTCATCATGATGCTACGTTTACAAAAAGAACGTATGCGCGGTGCATTATTACCCAGCGAACAGGAATATTTTCATCGTTATGGCTTAACCAGCGAGCGCGTTGCTTTGGCCAAGCCCGATGCCATTGTCATGCACCCAGGGCCGATTAATCGTGGTGTTGAAATTGATTCAAGCGTTGCCGATGGCGAGCAATCCGTTATTTTGCAACAAGTTAGTCATGGTATTGCTGTACGTATGGCCGTGATGGCAATGACGATGGCTGTGGCAACGGGTCACGATGATATTGGAGATAAAGCGTAATGCGTATCCATATTAAAGACGGCAGACTACTCGACCCTGCAAACAAGCTTGATAGCAAACAAGATTTATTTATTGCTGATGGCGTTATTGCTGGCATAGATAAAAAACCAGATGGGTTTAAAAGCGACTTGGAAATTAATGCCAAAAATAAACTGGTGTTACCAGGTCTGGTTGATATATGCGCTCGATTTCGTGAACCCGGCTTTGAACATAAAGGCACATATCAATCTGAAAGCCTTGCAGCAACCAGTAGTGGCGTTACTTCTATTTGTTGTCCGCCAGATACTGATCCAGTTGTCGATACGACGGCTGTTGTTGAGTTTATTATTCAACGTTCGAAAGAAGCAGGCCGAACAAAGATTTACCCTTTAGGCGCATTAACGCAAGGTTTGCAAAATAAGCAATTAGCAGAAATGGAATTATTAAAAGAAGCGGGCTGTATTGGTGTCAGCAACGCATTAATGCCTATGGACAATGCTGAAATTTTAAGGCGCGCATTTGAATACGCTCACAGTTGTGGTTTAACTGTTTTTTTATATGCTGAAGATAATAATTTAAAAAACAATGGCACAGCACACGAAGGCGCGATTAGCACGCGTCTTGGTCTACCGGCTATTCCAGAAAGCGCTGAAACAGTGGCCATTAGCAGAGCTTTAATTCTGGTTGAACAAACCGGTGCGCATGTTCATTTTTGCAGAGTCTCCTCTACACGCGCTGTTAGTTTAATCAAAGCAGCGCAAGAGCAAGGCTTACCGGTAACGGCGGATGTAGCGATTTGTAATCTTCATCTAACCGACATGGATATCGCCGACTACAATAGTAACTGTCATTTACGCCCACCATTACGCAGTGAACGTGACCGCACAGGATTAATTGAAGGTATTAATAACGGAACGATTTCCGCAGTATGTTCAGATCATCAACCTCATGATGTTGATGCGAAGTCAGCACCTTTCAGCTTAACAGAACCGGGCGCATCAACCATTGAGCACTTGTTACCATTAATGATGCATCTTGTTAATCGTAATGAATTGAAACTGGAACAAGCCATTGCTTTACTAACCTCACAACCTGCCAATATTGCCGGCATAGATAAAGGCACATTAGCAATTGGCAAAGATGCAGATATTTGTATTTTTAATACTGAAGCAAACACAAGTATAAGTAGTGCAAATATGCTCAGCGCAGGAAAGAACACACCGTTTAATAATTGGGAACTACAAGGCGCCGTAACGTATACCTTACTTAATGGTAAGCTTGTATTTGATAGAAGCGAACTTGCTTAAATTATATTCATCCAGAAATTATTAATAATCGTCTTTTAAGGATTACACATGGCTCACCCCGCGACACGAAACACTCTCTATGTCGAACAAGCAGAACTGTTATCACAGAATGCTTATGCAGAGGGTCAATACCATATTCGTTTAAAGGCGCCGGAAACAGCAGCGCATGCAAAGCCCGGGCATTTTATTCACTTGCAATGTGATCCTTCTTTAGCGATGCGCCGTCCCATGTCAATCATGCGTAGTAACCCAAAAGCTAAAACCATTGATGTGTTATATAAAGTTCATGGTCAAGGAAGGCTTGAAGTTCTCTGGAAGTGATATGAGACGCGAGAGGTGGACATTTGTAGGCAAATTCACTAAGCAAACATAATTTACATTTAA
>JBMZNW010000025.1:0-13478 GCA_049619915.1 Gammaproteobacteria bacterium | reverse complement strand
CGACTGGCCAGTCGCGCGCTGCTACCACCATCAATGATGCCCGCTAACACTTCCAACGCATAAGGTTCCCAGTTCCAGTTATTATCATCTTCACTACCGGGCTCAATCACTGGCGTTTTATACGCCATCATTAAATAAGGCAATTCAGCAGGTCGTTTAACTTTTACTCTTTTAATGCCAGCTTGTTTAACTTCGTCCAGCACCTTCATCGAAATAGGCTCGCCTTTAGGTAGTGGCCCAAAATATTTTTTTGCTAATTCATACACTTCATCAGCAACCACATCACCCACAACAACAATCGTTGCATTATTCGGTGCATACCACTTTTTGTACCAGTCGCTTAAGTCTTCAATCGTCATGTTATCCAGATCCTGCATCCAGCCAACGATTGGCAAACGATAAGGGCTGGTCTGAAACGCTGTCGACATTAATGCTTCGTAGGTATACGACTGGGGCTTGTCTTCCGTGCGCCAACGGCGTTCTTCTTTTACAACTTCAATCTCTTTCAAAAACTCATCTTCTGGCAAGGTCAAGTTGCGCATACGATCGGCTTCTAATTCAAAACTAATTTTCAGGCGCGATTTTTCCAATGTTTGAAAATATGCGGTGTAATCTGGCCCGGTAAACGCATTATCACGGCCACCATTCTCGGAAATAATGCGAGAGAACTGCCCCGGCGCATATTTTTCCGTACCTTTAAACATCATGTGTTCCAACGCATGCGAAACACCGGTGATACCGTCATGCTCATAACTACCGCCGACCTTGTACCAGATTTGCGAAACAACAACCGGCGCACGATTGTCTTCTTTCACCAGAATTTTTAAACCATTATCGAGCTGGTATTCATGAACTTTTGCTGCTGCCAACCCGGGCGCTATCAACGCCAGAGAAAACACACAGGCTTTCAAAAAATTAGGGGAGATATTCATTTTATTTATTTTCTATTGTTAATGTGTTTACTTGTGACGTTAGAGCACATTTCTGTTTATGAGTTCTCTATTAGTAGTGTTAGGATACCGTAACTTTCACAGCAGATTAAATATTTAACTTCGTGTTTGGTTTCAAGAAAAAAAGCACCGACAAAGAATCCGATAATCAACCTGAACGAGTCAGCCTCTCTGATCGCCTACAACGTACGCGCAGCGGCTTATTTGGCGGATTGTTCAGCAGAAAAAAAACGGTTATTGATGATGCGACAATAGAAGAATTGGAAGATCGCTTAATCATGGCCGATATCGGCATGAAAACCACCGATCAGGTCATTCAATTATTAAAAGCCCATGCAAAGGACAATGCGAAGAATAAATCGGACGCAAATCCAGTCGAACAACTCAAACAGGTACTTTTACCTGTGCTCGAACAAGTTGATAAACCATTAAGCTTTCCTGAATCAGGCAATAAACCGTTTTTAATACTGGTGGTTGGCGTTAACGGCGTTGGTAAAACAACCACGATTGGCAAAATGGCCAAACGTTTCCAAAACGAAGGCAAAAAAGTCATGCTTGCTGCTGGCGATACCTTCCGAGCGGCAGCGATTGAACAATTACAAGTCTGGGGCGAAAGGAATGATATTACCGTCGTCGCTCAAAAACACGGCTCGGACTCCGGCGCTGTTATCTTTGACGCACTCGAATCCGCCCGCGCGAACAATGTTGATATTCTTATTGCCGATACCGCTGGCCGTCTGCATAACAAAGATAATTTAATGGAAGAAATGAAAAAGATTTATCGTATTGGTAATAGATTTGATCCCGACCTACAAAAAGAAGTGCTGCTGGTATTAGATGCGGGAACCGGACAAAATGCGCTGGTGCAGGCAAAACAATTCCACGAAAGTATTGGTATTACCGGCATCGCCTTGACCAAACTCGATGGCACGGCGAAAGGCGGCATTGCTTTCTCGCTTGCTGATGAATTAAATATCCCAATCCGTTTTATTGGTGTCGGCGAACAGGTCGATGACTTACGCCCGTTTAACGCATCAGAGTTTATTGATGCTTTACTGGTGTCCGACGCATGATTCGATTTACCAACGTCAGCATGACTTATCCAGATGGCAATGAAGCATTGCGCAATATCAATCTGGAAGTCGCACAAGGCGCAATGGTTTATATCACCGGTCGTTCCGGCGCAGGTAAAAGTACCTTATTACGTTTAATCGCATTAATTGATCGCGCAAGTCGCGGGCAAATTATTATTAATGGTCAAAACCTAGAGCGTGTTCGCAAAGGCCGTATTCCTTTTTTCCGGCGACAAATTGGTTTTATGTTTCAGGATCACCGTTTGTTATTTGATCGCACTGTGTTTGATAACGTTGCCTTGCCATTAGTTATCGCTGGTTATCGTCATCAGGAAATTCGTAAACGCGTACAAGCGGCGTTAGATAAGGTTAGCTTATTAACAAAGATAAACAGTTATCCCATGTCTTTATCTGGCGGCGAACAACAACGTGTTGGTGTTGCTCGCGCGGTGGTACATCGTCCTGCTATATTGCTGGCAGATGAACCGACCGGTAATTTAGACCCCGCTTTATCCTGGGACACAATGAAACTGTTTGAACAATTTAATCAAGTCGGCGTAACGGTATTAATCGCCAGCCATGATTTGGACATGATTAAACGTTTACAAAAAAACATCATTACATTGAAACAAGGGCGCATACTAACGCATGCCGATATGGTTTCAGCTAATAACGAAGAAACACCGAAAGAGCAAGTTGATGAAGAAGCCAGTTAAGAAACACAAAAAAGCTGGCGCAAGCAGAGGCAAAAGCAAGAAAACGGATCTGAAACAACGGTTCGATATGTGGCTGCTGCAACACTTGCAGGCGTTTATCTTCAGCCTCGGTCAGTATGCTAAACATCCAGTGAGTAATTTACTGACGACTGCCGTAATTGGTATTTCACTCGCCTTGCCCACCAGCTTTTATCTATTGTTGGATAATGTGCGCTATGTATCTTCAAATTGGGACGGTTCGTTACAAATCACTTTATTCTTACAAACCGATATTGATGATGAGCAGGCGCAAAACTTCGCTAAGTTATTAAATGAAAAACCCATCATTAATGAAACAACGATAATCAAACGCGAAGATGCCTTGGCGGAATATCAAAAACTATCTGGCTTTGCCGATGCGCTTAATGCACTGGATGAAAACCCATTGCCGAACGTGATACTGGTTAAGCCTTTTATTGATGGCAGTAATGAAGCAGAAACAGAAGGTTTAATTAACGAACTGAAAGCCATGCCGGAAGTCGACAGCGCACAATATGACAGCCAATGGATCAAACGACTGGTGTTTCTGCTCGATATTATTAATCGCGTCATCATAATTCTTTCGACCTTATTAGCCATCGGTGTGTTATTAATCGTCGGCAACACTATCCGCCTGTCGATATTTAATCGCCGCTCGGAAATAGAAATCACCAAACTGTTCGGCGGCACAGACAGTTTTATCCAAAGACCGTTTCTCTATAGCGGCCTTTGGTATGGCGCATTCGGCGGCATTATGGCCTGGGTGCTGATTACGATATCCATGGAAATGCTGCGTGGCCCGGTACGACAACTGGCCAACCTCTACGCCAGCGACTTTCAACTGATCGGCCTCGGGTTCATTAATAGCCTATTATTAGTCGGAATTGGCATTATTTTGGGACTTTTTGGCTCATGGATCTCGGTGAAACGCCATCTGCGCGCTATCGATCCAGCATAACACCTCTAAATATTTCAATAACTTACGCTGTTCTTTAATTTGAACCAATTAAAGAATTAGCACTCTATTATTTGGAGTGCTAAACTAGCTAACACATTTAGGGGTTATTGGAACAATGAATCAATTAACAAACCTACAATTCGCATTACCAACTGGCTCGATTGAGAGCTACATCTCATCAGTTAATCAGGTACCTATTCTGTCTTTGGAAGACGAACAAATGCTGGCTCGTCGTTTTCGTGATGAAGAAGATATCGAAGCAGCACGTACTTTGGTTATGTCTCACCTTCGCTTTGTTGTGAAAATCGCCCGTGGTTATAACGGTTATGGTTTATCGCAAGCGGACTTGATTCAAGAAGGTAATGTCGGGCTGATGAAGGCCGTTAAACGATTCGACCCGGAAATGGGTGTACGTCTGGTTTCTTTCGCCGTACATTGGATTCGTGCAGAAATGCATGAATTTATTCTTAAGAACTGGCGCATTGTTAAAATCGCGACCACCAAAGCACAACGTAAATTATTCTTTAATATTCGTTCTTCTAAAAAACGCCTTGGCTGGTTAAGTCAGGATGAAGTCAATGAAGTCGCAGATACGCTAGGCGTAAAACCAAGCGAAGTCGTCGAAATGGAAAAACGCATGAGTAACTACGATGCGTCTTTCGATGGTGCTGCGAATGATGACGATGATGACGATTCAGTTTATGCACCAGCACACTATGTTGAAAACAAAAGTGCAGGCCCAGAAGAAATTATCGAAACCGCGCAGTCTGATGAAGAAAGCCAACATTCATTACATAACGCAATCGCGTTACTGGATGATCGCAGTAAAGACATTATTGCAAAACGTTGGTTAGCAGAAGACAAAGCAACCCTGCATGAACTCGCCGCAGAACACAGCGTCTCCGCAGAACGCATAAGGCAAATCGAAAACAACGCAATGAAAAAATTGCGGGATGCGATAGCAAGTTAAAAATGGCTCTTAAGAGCCATTTTTTAAATTAGTAGACATATTTATTTACTTTTTTTTGTACAAAATGCTAAAGTTTGTATAACTCCTTACGACATAGATTTATGTTAAATACGTAGTTTGTAAAATAAAAGGAGGTCGCCGAAATGAGTGAGAAAATGGAAAAAAAAGCGAAATTAGAAACGATGCATAATGAATTAACGCAAAATAGTATGGACAAAAACGAAGAAGTGTTTGGGTTTTCATTAGAACAACCTTCTTTCTTAAAAATAGTTGACTCTTCATCAAGCTGTCACTCTGAATCGCCTACAAAAAATCACCATCAATAAAATAAAGGATTAAAACCTATGCCAACTTGGAATGGCATTCAAAAAGAAATAAATGAAAGCGGCATCCAGCATGCTCAGCTTGCCAGTTCATCTGTAGATATTGTTAGGCGGAAATACCTTAAACAATTACACACCCACACTGGCAGAAACATAATAGCTTATTACTCTGGCTTTCAGTCAAAGCCAGGTATCATGCAGTCCAGCATTAATGATGAAGATAAAAACGGCTTCATGTCCGCTATCCATGGACTAGATAGAAGCAAAGGTTTAGATTTGATATTACACACCCCGGGAGGAAGCTTCGCTGCTACACAGTCTATTGTTGATTATCTTCGCAGAATGTTTGGTCGAGATATAAGAGCTATTGTTCCTCAATCTGCTTTTTCAGGGGGAACTATCATCGCATGTTCTTGTAAATCAATAGTTATGGGAAAAGAATCAAATTTAGGACCCGTTGACCCTCAGCTGGCAGGAGTACCAGCGTATGGTGTTATTGAAGAATTTAAACGAGCCTACAAAGAAATAAAAGCTGATCCCGCAAAAATATCTATATGGCAACCAATAATTCAACAATACAGACCTACATTCCTAACGCAATGTGAGAACTCTATCAAGTGGTCTAAACAGTTCTTAAAAGAGCAACTTGAAGAAGTGATGTTTTATCGTTCAAAAAACAAATCGACTAGCATATCAAAAATAGTAAGGAACTTAACTGATTACTCAAAAGGTCATGATAGACATATTCATATTGACGAATGTAAAGACATGGGGTTAAAAATTGAAGAGTTAGAGACGGATCAAAAACTACAAGATCTAGTATTAACTGTACACCACTGTTATATGCATGTTTTTATGAACTTACCAGCGTATAAAATCACTGAAAATCAAAAAGGTGTTGCTATAATTAAAAATATAAAAACTAATAATTAATTAGTATTAAAGAGGTCAGAGCCCTTTTTCATTCCAAAACTAAACCTTTCTTTTTAGCGATAATTTTTATTGAATCAATTACTTCTTTATCAAACGAGACACCAGAACCTTTCGTCTTTTTCTCTATATATTTTTTTCGTTCTACAATTAAGTTACTAATAATCCTTTTGTATTCTTTCCGCTCTTTGGAAAGCGTATTAACCAAGTTTTGTTTTTCTTCCAGTGTCTTATTTCTTAAAAGCTCGGGTAGCTGTTCTTCCATTAACGCTTCCAGTGTTACTATGCCCGATTCTATATCATCAATTAGATCACCTTTTGTCTGTATGATCTTATTTAAGCGATTGTTAAACGTTAGCCTGTCGGCAATCACCGTATCTGCTAATGATTCTGAACGTGACTGCTTTTTTCTTACTGCTTTACGCTTAGTTTCATCGCCATAAGGTAATAGCGTTTGCCCTAACTTTATATTTAAGGCGACAAAGTCTTGGTCCATCGGTGTTTTGATAATTTTTACATTACCGCTTTGCGCTATTTTAGAATATTTACCACCTGTGTTTTTTGCAATCTCCTTCCAGACGGGTGTGGTTTGGCTGTTGTTTCCACATTGAATTGTATTTATTACGATATCTTTTTTCTTCGCCAACACTGTTGTTTGCGGGTATTGGACTTCATTTTGATAATCCATATGAGGAGGAGAATCACCAACCAGATAACTGACTTTTATCGTTTTTTCATTATCTGTAGACCATGAAATATCATTAACGGATTCATACAAAGCCTGATTAACCGACTCTGGCATATCTCCACCTCCATGTGCTTTAAAAGCCAAAAGGCTTTTATAAATCTCATCTATATCGTATGTTAGATCGGTTACCTTGGTTATATACGCATCTTTTCGATCTCGATAACCGATTAAACAAAATTTAATATTTGGTTTTGGTTCAAGATTTATTATTTCATTCGCTATAGCCCATATTTTTTGTTTCGCTCCTTTTATTAAACCGCTCATAGAACCAGTTGTATCTAATACAAAGCAAACTTCCATTTCTGGAGGCGATATGTTCGTATCAGCGAATGCATGGTTTGCGAACGAAAAGAAAAAACAGATGAATAAATAATACTTTTTTAAAGAAATAGGATTTTGCATACAGGATTCTCCATTTAGGAAGCCACTTTGATGACTCTCTTTAATGTGGAGATACTATGCGTTTACCCTGTCAAGATAAGGGCTGAATTATGGCAATATTCTGATTTATAATCCTGAGTTATGATGTTACAAAATTTTTAATATGCCCTGCGATAACATTTAATTAAAGGGGTCAGATCTCTTTAAATAAGTTACTATGGGCACTATTTATATGGAGATTTAACTGTCTATGAAATGTCCCGCTTGTCATGATCCGCTTTATAGAAAAATAATTTCTGATATTGAGCTCGATATTTGCCTAGATGGTTGTGGCGGCATCTGGTTTGATCAATTTGAATTCAAGAAATTTGATGAACCGCATGAGTTCACTGAAGAAGTGCTTGAATTAGAGACGCAAGCTAATAAAGAAGTTGACCATATAGAACGACGAGAATGTGCTCGATGTGAAAAACAACTCATGCTAAGACGTTTCTATAGTCCGAAGCAACAAATTGAAATTGATGAATGCGCTATGTGTGGAGGCATCTGGCTAGACTATGGCGAGCTTGGCCGAATCAGAAACCAATATGATTCTTATGAAGATTTACAAGCCCACACTAAAGAATTCATGAACAAAGAGTTTGGCGAAGAAGTAAACAAAGTTTATGAAGAATGGGCTGAAGAAACGGCATCGTATAATCGCTTTGCTAATATGTTTAAATTTCTTTATCCCAGCTGGTGGATTTCTGGGAAACAGGACTGGGGCAACTTTTAACTATTCTAGTTCACTCTTTGAATAGTTTTTTTAATAAATCATGTCTAAAGAAAACCTTGTTGAATACCTTGGTAATAAAAAATCTGAACTAAAAGACTTGCGGCTCAGGGATGCTCTGCTTGCTAAAGCAGTTGCTGACATCCATCGTCATACAAAGCAAAAAGAAATTAAATATGTACCACTTTCACTAATCACTCCTATTCATTGTATTGATCGTGAAGCAGCAATAAATAAAGTCAAAGAAAGAGCTTCTATACTAATGGAACACAAACAGGAACTAAAAAAGATAAAAAAACTAAACAAGCAAACACTACTCCAATACTTGCCTTCTATATCAGGCATTAAAGTCATAAAGGACGATAATGATCATTATATTAGTTTTGAAGGTAATGGCCGTGTTGAAGCATTCAAACAGGTGTTTGATCTAAACGACGATATACAACTAGAAGTCGAAGAATATGTGCTTGATGATTATGAGAAAGTTCTCAGGCGAGTAAATCGAGTAAGAACAAGAAACTTTCCAGACACTTAAAGACAAGATTAAAAGAGACAGATCCCTTTAAATAGACATAATTAGCGCTCTTTCATTACTTTCCATAAAGTAATATTGATCTAGACGGAACAATAAACCGCTCTTACGGTCTGACTGCTTATCTTTTCTAATAACAGTTATTTAAATAACTAATAAACGGAAGCATGTCATGTCTCGATTAAATCTAAACGTTTTCCTTACCAGTCTATTTTTTGTTTTTATTTCCGCATCAATACCTGTATCTGCTGATTCTGGTGTATCTGCCGCGACTTCTATCGCACGAGCAGCATTACCTAAAGGCACGACAAAAGACTTTGGCCCAGCGCCAGAAGTAACAAACGCGCCTTTATCTGCTGAAGTTACTCAGGCGCTTGATTATATATTTGGTGGCTTGGAGGACACTGGCTGGGGCGAGAAACAAAAAGCAGGACTTGAAACTATTGCAGAATCTGGAGATGTGCGAATAGCCTGGTTACTTGCTGATTTAATACGTTTTCTAGCAGGCGGCGGAATTAGTGATGACTTAACAGTCACTGCTGATAAATTGTTGGGCACTAACTTTAGCGCAGGTTTTCGTAGATGGAATAAGCTAAGCAATCATTTGATAGCTTGGGACATACCTGCTCCACCTGATTATCTGAAATATAAACGACAACTTTTTACAGCGGTATTACCAGAATGGGAAGCGCTTTTTACTGAAGGCGATATAGATTGGCGACATGTTAGCTGGGGCGGTGTAAATATTGATAATCGCGAATTCGATAAAACAGACGAACGTTGTAACTGCATCCCCGCAGCAGATAACCCAAAGGTAACGAATGCTAAAGAGGCAACATGGCTAAGTGATGATGCTGTCGTATTTGGCGTTGGAATCAACGGCAAATACCGTGCTTATCCTCGACAAATTATGGAAGTTCGCGAGATGGTTAACGACACACTTGGCGGTCGGGATTTGGGTATTCCTTATTGCACCTTATGTGGTTCGGCTCAAGCCTGGTTTACTGATGATTTGCCAGAAGGTATTGAGCGGCCGGTACTTCGAACATCAGGTTTGTTAATCCGATCGAACAAAGTCATGTTTGATCTTAATACGATGTCTGTATTCGATACCTTTCGAGGTAACGCAGTAAACGGGCCATTAGCAAAACGTGGCTTGCAACTTAAACAAGCCGCTGTTGTGACAACTACTTGGGGTGAGTGGAAAGAAGCGCATCCAGAGACGACAGTGTTAATAGAAGCGTTAGCATTAGGACAGAACCATGATTTTCGTAATAACCGCGATGCGAAAGGCCCAATCTTTCCTATTGGTAATGCTGATCCTCGCTTAGCTGTGCATGAAGATATTCTTGGCGTTATTACCGAGTCTGTTACGCCTTGGGCTTTTCATGTGCCGAGCTTAATTAAAGCCTTGAATGCCGGTGAAGACGTGATGGTTGAAAATGTAAAAATTTTACATGATGCCGGTGGCGTAAGAGCAGTTAATACTAAAGGCGAGTCGCTTGGAACACATCAAGCATTTTGGTTTGCCTGGTCACAGTTTTATCCTGATACGCAATTATGGCCGGAGTGAAATAATCGGGCGACATTAAGCTGATCTCTGTTATATAGAGATGGCTATTTAACATGACTATTATAAAATGCTTCTATTATTTTATGTAAATGGAGGTTGTTATGTTTCCTTGGTTCTGGATGTGGGCACCACAAATTCATTTTCCTTTAAGCGGTGATGTTGAACAAGATATTGCACCAAGCCTCGATTGGTTCTTTTCTGGCATTAACCCTAAAGCGGGCATTGGCAGTATTGAAAAAGGTATTTTTGAGAAAGCCAGTTATGGTAAGCAACTTGGCTTAATACTCGATGTATTAATTCCTTCTATTGACCAAAGCGCGTTAAAAACAAAAGAAGCAAAAAAGTCTTTTACTGACTTAAAAGCTTTGCATAAAGATATTGAAAATATCAAAGCAGAAAAACGCGCGGAGATGGAGCAAAACGCGATTACTTTACTGAAGAAAATAGAATCAACTGATAAGGACATGTTGCAACGAGTTATTAAACAGTTTTAATCTTTTGTTCAAATAATCATTCATGGTCTATGACGACATTTTAAGTTTCTGGTTTGAAGAAACTGATCAAAGCGCATGGTGGAAGAAAGATGAAGCTTTTGATCAACTGATTATTGATCGCTTTTCTTATATTCATGAGAAAGCCGCACAAGGCGAGTTATTTGAATGGCGACTGTCGGCAAAAGGTTCTTTGGCGGAAATCATTATTCTCGATCAGTTTTCCAGAAATATGTTTCGCGATACTGCGCAGTCTTTTGCTTATGACGGCATGGCATTAATTCTATCACAGGAAGCGATTGCGGCTGAATTTGATCGTGAGCTTTCTGCAATAGAAAACAGCTTTTTATTTATGCCGTTTATGCATAGTGAGTCAGCGACAATACATGAGCTGGCTGTCGCGCTTTATACTAAAAACGGCATTCAAAACAATCTTGATTTTGAATTAAAGCATAAGGCAATTATTGATCGCTTTGGCCGCTATCCGCACCGCAATCAGATACTGGGCAGAGACTCTAGTGCTGAAGAAATTGCTTTTCTAAAAGAGCCTGATTCATCTTTTTAATTTATAATAGCTAAAGTTTTACTTTTTAATAGAACCAGACTGCATATTAATACTCTATTAAGATGCTTATAACGTTTAAGTATTTATTACATATATAACTATAATTGAGGAAAAACTAATGATTAAGCTTTACGGATTTCCACCTTCGCCTCCGGTAAACCGCGTTAGACTGTGCCTGAACGCAATGGGGGTCGACTATGAACTCACCCCTATTAATCCACTAGCTGGTGAAACCCAGACAGAAGAATATTTAAAAATGTCTCCTGCTGGCAAAGTACCTGCGCTAGATGATGATGGCTTTACCGTTTTTGAAAGTAATTCCATCATGAGATATCTGTGCCGAAAACATAAGTCAGACTTTTATCCAGATGATATTGCGGCACAAGCTAAAATTGATGAATGGCTGGACTTTACCACGATACATTTAGGCAATGGCATTGTTAAAGTCTTATTTAATAAGATTGTAGCAGGCATGATCGACGCGCCGGTTGATGAACAATCAATGGCTGATGGTTATAGTTTTATTGAACGTTTTCTTGGTGTTATTGATCAACAACTGGGCAATTCGACTTATCTTGCCGGAGAGTCTCTATCAATAGCGGATTTTTGTTTGCTTGCTACGATTGATCCAGCAGAAGTATTGGAAATTGATATGAACAAGTATCCAAACGTTAAAGCGTGGCGCGATAAATTAATGCAGGAATCGTTTTATAAGAAAATGCATAACTCTTACGCAGAAATGCTTAAGTCTCTATAGTATAGAGTGAGTTTAAAGAACCGGAGTAATTGCAAAGATTACTCCGGTATTAATTATTATTTATTCAGTTTTGTTATCTTTGATCCTTCAAGCGTCAGGTTATACATTAAACCTTTATTGCTAAAGACAAAACCAACAATCGGATCGTCGTAGTTAATACTATTAATATCTTTTGCTGCACCTAGTTCTATCAGCGCAACTGAACCATCGACACCAGCTTCCCAGCCTTTACTCTTTCGAAACTTAGTCAATGCGTCCTTTTTAAGAAAGACCATCATGACCGTTTTAAATTGCGCGCCTATCTGAAAACCGATAGAAGCTGCGGCAGTATTATAATAATCAACGGTTTTCCCTTTGATTAATAACGCGCCTTCACCGTATTCGCCACCAATACCAAAACCGGCTTTGACCACATCAGGAAACACCAAAACACCGGCCGCTCTTGCCAAAAATTTTTCAGCTCCGGGCACCTCAACCTTAAACCTTTTTAACGCTTCTTCGACTTTAATATCAATTTCTACTGAAGAAGCCGCGTGGGCGGTATTGATAGAAAAAGCAATAAAAGCCAGCAAGATAAAAATGTTTTTTATGCTTATGTGCAGATTACTCATTGTCTGTCCCCTTTAAGAACGGTTTTAACCTTTATAGATGTCAATATTATATAAAGATTATAGCGAGTATTAATCCATATTTTTATTAAGCTGTGATGCAGCCGAGGTTTTTATTTACAACAAACTTAATTTACTGATTTTAAAGAAAGATACGTTATCATAAACAATATGACACCGGACACTTCTTGGAACAGCCTGTTCAAGCCTGGCGAAGCAACAGAATACTTTAAGACTTCTGGTCTTGCAGCTCCAGCAGCTATTCAAATAAAAACGAATCGTTTTAATCTTTCTAATGCATGGTGGCTTGCCGAAGCATCGCGGTTAATTTATCACCCTGACTTTGCCAACGATATAAACATAAGTTTTGGTGCCTTTCATTTTGAACAACAGGCTTATATTGAAAATACAGAAACCTCGACCCATGCTGCGTTATTAAAAGTAACTCAAGAGCCTGCTTGTCTTATTATTGTTTTTCGTGGGTCAGATGAAGCTGAAGACTGGGGAATTAATACACAGATTAATCAAAGCGACTTTACAAACAAAGGCAAGGTTCACAGTGGCTTTAAAAAAGCATATTTAAGTATAAGAGAAGATTTATTTAGTGAGTTAAAAAATAATTCTTTGCCGCTATTTATAACAGGCCATAGCCTTGGCGCTGCATTAGCTGCACTAGCGACTTCGGAGTTATATGAAAACAAGCATTTCGATTCATGCTATACCTTCGGTTCGCCAAGGATTGGAAACTCGGAGTTTGTTAACTCAGTTAGATCGAAGAGTATTTATCGCATCGTTAATAACAGCGACATTGTTACAACGATTCCCATAGATTTTAAAACGATTAACTATAGGCATATTGGCCTAAGCTATTTAATAGACGATAAAAATACTTTAAAAGAAGGATTGAGTGAAACAGATATTTATGATTTTCAAAAAACTAAAATAAAAGATTTAAAGAGTTATGCTCTTTCAAAACTATTTAACAAAGAATTATTTTCAAGAACTCTATCACATTTCTCCACGGTCCTGTTTCATGCTACCTGCAGAAAAAGACTCACTTTTTGCATCAGGTGAGCAGCTGCGCACGACAGGCTAGTTTCTCATCAACGGCTC
>JBMZNW010000024.1:0-13583 GCA_049619915.1 Gammaproteobacteria bacterium | reverse complement strand
GTCACATTGGGACGTTCTTTGATGAATTCAATGAGATCAGTTAAAAATACAATTCCAGTCGACCCAAAAACAGCTAGGTTATCAGTTTTATTTAAAGTTCTTGCGAAAGATGGAGCGTGTAGAAGACTCCTAACTAACCATTTAATTTTATCTGTTCCTTGATCTTTATAAACTGGTTTCTTGAATGTAATTTTGCCGTTATCGTTATCTTTTACAGTTCTCTTAGATAACTCGCTTTTTATTAAATCCAAATTATATTGAGTCAGTCTTGCAAGTTCTTGAATCAATATATCTTGATAAGCACTAGTAGGTATATTGAAGATGTGAGGTAATGATTTTTCTACCATCAGTGCACGACCTTCAGGGGTATTTAAATCGACATTTTCACTTAGTGAAGAAAATAAAAATTCTGAAAGTGGAGTTTTAAGTCTGTCGTCGAGAAATGCTTCTTTACTATTACTTCGAACATAGGTATCAGGGTCTTCACCTTCCGGTAGGAAAATAAAATAAACTTGCCTACCATCTCTTAATAACGCTAATGAATTTTCCATTGCACGCCAAGCTGCTTTTTTCCCTGCCTCATCGCCGTCAAAGCAAAATACAATTTTATTGGTGACACGAAACATTTTTTCGATGTGTTCTGGAGTAGCAGCGGTTCCCAAACTTGCGACAGCATTACTAATACCAAACTGAGCCAGCGCAATGACATCCATATAACCCTCAACGACAAACAGGCAATCAACGTCTTTTAAAACTTTTCTGGCTTGATACAAACCGTAGAGTTCTCGGCCTTTATGGAATATTGGTGTTTCTGGCGAATTTAAATATTTTGGCTTTTCATCAGTCAATACACGCCCACCAAGACCAATAGCACGACCGCGTTGATCTCGAATGGGGAAGGTAATGCGTTCGCGGAATCGATCGTAATAGCCGCCTTGTTCTTTTTCGATAACAGCACCGATACTGGCGAGTCTCTTCGAAGCATCATCAGAACGTCCGAGTTCTTTTAAAAGGTTATCCCAACCGGGTGGCGCAAAACCTAATTCATACTCTTTTGCTATTTCACCACTAATACCGCGACCTTTAAGGTAATCGACGGCTTTATTGGCTTCCGGGTGCTGTCGTAATTGTTTGCAGTAAAACTGTGTGACAAGCTCCATCAGTTCATACAGTTCTGTCGTTTTATTATTAGACTGCGATGCTTGTGCAGCTTCGCGTGGAATTTCCATACCCGCGCGAGAGGCTAAATCTTCAATCGCTTCAACAAATCCCATATGCAGGTATTCCATTAAAAAGCTAATGGCCGTGCCGTTAGCGCCACAACCAAAGCAATGGTAAAACTGTTTTTGCTGGCTTACTGTAAAAGAAGGTGTTTTCTCTTCATGAAAAGGACAACACGCATGATGATTCTTGCCCGCTTTTTTTAGTGGCACATAAGCATCGACGATATCGACAATGTCGGTTCGTGCGAGTAGCTCATCGATGAAGTGTTGTGGGATTAGTCCAGCCATATGCGAATAGTATATAGCGAAAAGGGGTAGGAAAAACGAGATTCCGTCGTTTAAATAATTACAGGTTTTGAATCATTTTTTAATGATGACTGCACGAATAGCCGCTTTTCTTAAACAGATTTTCCTTCAGCGCGATGCATGATTACGCTAGTGATTTTCCAGCTTTGATCTTGCTGTTTATCAAGAGAGTAAACAAATCGCCATAATTGGCCAGACTCATCAGTCACAATAATTTCCTGATATACCTCATCATTGGCAGAAGTGCTTTCGCCAAAGCTATAAGATGTATGCTGATAAAGCTGTGTGTAACCAGACTGCACCATAAACTTGAATGCTTTAGCAGAAGTGAAGACTTGTTTCACATTAGGCGCTGCAAAAGAATAAGCTAATTCGTAATCATCAGCTTTAAACGCGGATATTTGACTGGCGATTACCTGCCGTGCTGCCTTTATATCTTCCGCCGAAACTGAATCATCAGCCATTGTTAACGGTGTCGTTAGCACGATAGAAATAAGTAGCACCATGAGCCAGTTCATAGCGTTGTTCCAAATGGTGTTTTTTATTGTTTCAGTCTTCATTTGTCTGCATCCTACTACAATTAATTGTCAAAATATCAAAGAGATAAGGCGAGCGCCTCTAATCCTTCCAGTCCAAGAACATCCTTATTTTGAAGATACAAATCCTGACGGCGAATGCTGCCCAAATGCTGATCGAGCAGTTTTAGGTGCTGCTCTTCTTGCTTATGGCGCTCATCCAAAAATTCTCCCATGCCCTTAGGTGCGCGTTTATTGACGACCATACATTCTACTTCTATACCAGCGCGGCTCAATTGTTCATTAAGTTCGATAGTCTCCAGTATAGGTAATCGCTCTGCTGCCAGTACGATGACAAAGGATGTGGCATTGTTATCGGAAAGGTGATCGCGCAGATGCGAAAATTTGTGTTTTCGTCGAAGCAAGATTTGCCGGATACGACTTTCTTTTGTCTGCTCTGGTTTGTCGCCGCCGATGGTTTTGTCTTCCATAGTGGTGTCGGCGCCAAGTGTTTTTACAAACTGTCCAAAGCGATCGGCTTTGTCTCTTCTTTTTATAAGACCTTCGGTCCAGGCAGACATCATTTCTGGCAACACCATCAAGCGTGCAGTGTGTCCGGAAGGCGCGGTATCGAACACAATCAAATCGTAATTGGCTATGCCTTCTTCTACGATGTCAGCAATCCGTTCCAGTATGGCCGCTTCATGCATGCCTGGCGCATCGCGTGATAGATTCATATGCTTATCAATTTCACCGTGTTGAGTTACAGGCATTAGTGTATGCAAAGAATTGCGTACCTCATTCAAATGCTCATCTACAGTTTCAGTTGGATCGACTTCCAGTGCATCAAGTCCGGCTTTAATGCGAACGGGTTTGGGGCCAATAGTACGATCAAAAAGATGTCCCAAATTGTGAGCGGGATCAGTAGAAACAAGCAGCACTTTTGCGCCTTCGTCTGCTCTTGCAAGCGCGACAGCTGAGGACACCGTGGTTTTGCCAACGCCACCTTTACCGCCAAAGAAAAGTATCTTTCTTTTTCTAGCGAGTTCTAGCAGCAACTTACGTGATCCAATGGCGATTTTTCCATACCCATGCGCATATGCCATTCATGAAACTGATCGTAAACAATGGGCAGGAGTTCCATCGTATAAAACGCAGCAGGGTTTGGAACGCCCAGACTTTCCGCGAAAACAAGCAGCATGAATAGATCTTCTTCATCTCGTTTCGCACGGACAAACGAGCGTCGATAGGGCGCTACATAATATTCACGCAAACTTGCTTCGATTTTATCGAAGATTTTTTTGACTTTATTGTTTGAGGTATTGCCCATAGTGCTTTGAGTCTTAAATATGTCAGTTTTCGATTAAGTTTTTATTAGCATTCTAACTTAATCGCACTGCCATGTTTAAGAAATTCAATTTGCCGCAGCTACAACGACTATTATTTAGAATTTAAAAATTTTATTTTTTTGCAAAAACGAGGAAGCATGAAGATGCCTGCCAAGTTTCCTTTCCAAGAAACGCCTTATTAAGCGTGATAAAGATAGTTTTAGGAATTAAGACGGGCTTTTAATTAAATCGCTGACTTTGCCCATATCAGCGTGGCTTTTGAGGTAATTGTTTGTGGTTAAATCGGCGACTGTTAAGGCTTGGGAACGGTATTTCTGATAACTGATTAAATATATTGCTAATTGTACGATTTTCCAGCGATATGAGTGATATTGTCATAGTCGAAGCCTCGCATTAAAGAATCCTCAACTAAGTCAAAATATATCCACAAATTTATTTAAGCAGGCACGACTTTTGCAATTACTAAATTAAGATGTTCTTTGTTGTTGCGAAGTTGAATAAGGCTCCAGCTCAATATCAGAATCAAATATCGGAAAAGGCTAATTTTCAGCATCAATAGCTGATTGCTAAGTGTATTATAAAACATTGGTTTATCATTATTGGTGATGCCAATAATAAAGTATTTAAATCCCAATGATTTTTTGCAGTTAAAAGTGTCATTATGAAATTAACTATTATCAGAACTATAAAATTCAAAATAATGAATTTAAATGAACAAAATACACTTGCTATATTTTGGAATGTGTTTGTAAAAAAATTATGCTCTGGTTTTAAATACTATGTAATAGTCTTGTTTTTTGCATTGATAGCTTGTTCTGAGAAACAGACAAATACACCTCTTTCTATTGGCTCATTTGGTTGGATTGGTTATGAGCCATTCTATGTGGCCAGAGATCTCGGTTTATATCAAAACACAGCGATTAAATTGGTCGAACTTAATAACTCGACAGACATTATGTATGCATTACGAGCAGGACAGTTAGATGGCGCCATATTGACACTGGATGAAGTAATTACCTTATTACATGATGGAATGGAATTCAGTGTCGTATTTATTATTGATATATCTAATGGTGCGGATGCCGTATTAACCAAACCGGGTATTTCTTCAATGCAAGAACTGGCAGGAAAACAAGTTGCCGTAGAGTATACCGCGATGGGAGCCATGTTACTGGAAAATGCATTAAGTCATCATGCAATGAGCAATAGAGATATACAAATTGTACCTTGTGCCAGTGATAGACATTTGGATTGTTTTGCGAACAGCGAAGCTATTGTTACATTTGAACCTTATAAAACAAAATTGATTAATCAAGGCGCTAATATTGTTTTCGATAGCAGTCAGATAAAAGGTCAAATTATAGATGTATTGGCTATACGCAATGAAGTTCTTAAAGAAAAACAATTCGTGATAAAGAAGTTAATATCTGGTTTTGATAAGGCGCTGGAATACATGCAGAAGGAACCTGATAAAACCAATCAAATTATTCATCAACGTATAAAACTAAGCCCCGTTGAAATTAATGCGATATTCGCTGATATTGAGTTCCCTGGTGTTTCAGGAAATCATGAATTATTTTCTAATGGATCACTGCAAAAAAACGCATTAGGTTTAATTGAAATGATGCACAAAAATAACATGATAAATGAACCTGTCTCTATAGATAAATTATTTACCAGTAATTATCTACCGGACTAAAGCTTTGACCAATATACGTATAATTCCTTTGCGTACCTGGTTGCCTTTTCTGGCGCTTGTCACGTATATATTTATATCTGCATTATTTTTACTGCACTTGCATGCTTCATATGAAGAAGTGCTTTACACAAACAGTGAAGACAATATCAAGCATGATATGGCAGAACTCTCACGCTCACTAATAGATTTATTGCGAGATGAGGATATGTTAGCCGCTGATCGTATATTGACTCGCAAGGCTTCCAAACGCAGTTATAATTTACTCATAGCCGTAGATCCAGATGGCAAAGTTTTTTCCAGTACCAACAAGTCACTGTTAGGTAATTCTATTTTCAAATTGTTGCCAGAATTTAGTCATTTTAACTTTGAAAAATCCAACCATTCAGGCAGTGAATATTTACACGTTGCAAAACAAGACCAACTAATTACAGCCTACTTTCCTATTAAATCATTACGTAGACCTTATGGTTTTGACAGAAGACATCTTGGTGGTCTTTATCTTGAATATGACCTTTCAAGAGAAGTCCGGTTACTATGGCAGAACACATGGGATACAGCCAAACTTGCTTTATTGACAAGTTTTGTGTTGATCAGTGTTTTTTATTTATTGCTCAATGCATTTATTAATCGTCCCTTGGTTCATTTGAGTCAAATAACACGACGGATAGCCAGTGGAGAACTTGGTATTAAGAGTAAGCTGTTTGGTAATGGTGAATTTGCTGACCTTAATAATGCAATTAATGATATGAGCCAACAGCTAAAAGCAAACATTGAACAGCTTAAAAAAAGTGAACAACAAATTAATGAGATTATATGGGCTTCTAATGTTGGCACCTGGGTTTATGATATTAAATCAGGTGATTTTTCGATTAATTCTCGTTGGGAAGAAATGCTTGGATATGACCCCGGCACATTGAAATTAGAAACATATGAAGACTGGAAGAATTTACTCCACCCAGATGAAAAAACAATTTTATTGAAAGCATTTAAAGATGAGGCATCTAAAGCAGAAGGTGTATTAAAATTTGAGATGCGTTTGAAAAAACAGAATGATGATTGGGCCTGGGTAAAATGCAGAGGACGTGTTGTTGAACATGATCACATGCATAAGGCTATTCGTATTTCCGGCACAATTACGAATATCAATAAACGAAAAGAAGCTGAAGCAAATATGTTGGTTCGTGATCGAGCAATCGAAAACTTTAATGTGGGCATATTGATTACTGATATAAATGATAGAGACAACACTATTATTTACGCGAATGAACATATAAAAACCATTACCGGATATGAACCTGATGAATTAATCGGTCACAACTGTCGAATACTACAGAGGGAAGATAATCAACAAACTGAAATAGATATAATCCGTGATGCAATAAGTAATCAACAACAATGTCATGTCCGGCTTCGGAATTATACCAAAGATGGAGAATTATTCTGGAACGATCTAAAAATTGCTCCGGTATTTGATGAATATGGAACATTAACCAACTATATAGCTGGCCTCGTCGATGTCACTGAAAATAAGCGTATTGAAGAGCGACTTAATATTTTACGCAGAGCAATGGAATCATCAGAGACACCTGTGATTATTATTGATAGGAATTTGATGATCGAATATGTTAATCCGGCTTTCATCGAGACTATGGGGTACAGTGAAGAAGAGTTACTTGGTAAAAATCATCGGTTACTAAAGTCGGATAAGGTTGACTTACAAACGTATAATAAATTATGGGAACGCGTCATTAATAAAGGTATTTGGCGGGGTATGTTTGATAATCAGCGTAAGGATGGCAAACATTTCAGAGACAAATGTATTATTTCTGCAGTGGAAGATCACTCTCAAAATACGACTCATTTTGTATGTATGCATGAAGATGTCACTCACGAACATGAACTCAATAAAAAGCTTAGTTACGAAGCAACTCATGACATATTAACAGGGTTGATTAATCGTGCAGAATTTGAACGACGTGCAGATCGACTTGTTAAATCTGTTATGGGCACAAATAAAATTCATGCAATGTGTTTTATGGATCTGGATCAATTTAAAATTATAAATGATACATGTGGTCATACTGCTGGAGATGATTTACTAAAGCAAATAGGCGTTTTATTGAAGTCGATCACTCGTAAACAAGATACCGTAGCAAGGTTAGGTGGCGATGAGTTTGCTGTATTAATGGAGTTTTGCTCGGTAGAGCAAGCTCATAGAGTCGCAAATGATATTCTAAACGCGGTACAGGACTTTACTTTTGTCTGGGATAATCGTTCATTCAAATTGGGTATCAGTATAGGACTGGTAAAAATTGATACTAATGTAGAATCATTTCAAGTTTTATTAAAGCAGGGTGATACCGCCTGTTATATGGCTAAAGACCTTGGTCGAAATCGTATCCATATCTATTACACCGATGATAGTGAAATTCTAATACGAGAAGGCCAGATGCAATGGGTTGAAAGAATTTATAAAGCGCTAGAACGTGACGAGTTTTGTTTCTATGCTCAACCAATCATGCAGACCCAAACTGGTTTAGTTGACCATTATGAATTATTAATTCGTTTACGTGAACAAGATGGTAATGTCATACCACCGGGCGCATTTTTGCCCGCAGCGGAACGTTACAATATTATTTCAAAAATTGATCAATGGAGTATTGATCATATTTTTAATCTATTAAGCATTCATAAAAGTTTTCTGGATAGTGTCGATTGCATTGCCATTAACTTATCTGGTCAGTCATTAGGTGATATTGCATTTATTGAGCATATATCAAAATTATTTAAGGCGAGTAATGTTAATACCAGAAAATTCTGTTTTGAAATAACAGAAACGTCAGCTATATCAAACCTCAATGTCGCAAGTGACTTTATTCGGCAAATGCGTTCATTAGGTTGTCGTTTCTCTTTGGATGACTTTGGCAGTGGTTTATCTTCATTTGCATACTTAAAAAATTTACCAGTTGATTTCCTTAAGATTGACGGTCTTTTTGTAAAAGATATTGTAAAAGACAAAATTGATCTCGCTATGGTTAGGTCGATGAAAGATATTAGTGACGTAATGGAAATGAAAACCATTGCTGAATTTGTGGAAGATGACGAGATTCTTGAACTGCTAAGAGAAATTGGTGTCGATTATGTTCAAGGGTATGGGATCGCAAAGCCGCGACCTTTGGAAGAAATATTATCTGAATCCAGCGGAAATATAATCAAATTTCGACGCTAGATTTTTCCCTAACCATGCCATGATAATTTGCAAGTTGGATAATTTTCCAGGTCAGAACGCAGTGTATAAACTGCCAAAAACTAATCAGGAAGATAGTATGCTGGCAGATTAAGCAGCTTTTTAATTTAGACGGGCTTTAATTAAACCGCTGACTTTGCCCATGTCCGCACGGCCTTGAAGTTGGCCTTTTAAGACGCCCATCACTTTACCCATATCTTTAATTGAATCGGCACCGGTTTTTGAAATTGCGTCTTCTATGAAGGTGTTTATTTCGTCTTCGGACAATTGGGCAGGAAGGTATTCTTCAATAATATCGAGTTCTTTTTGTTCGACTTCGACAAGATCGTCGCGATTTGCTGTTTTGAACTGCTCGATTGAGTCGCGATGTTGTTTGGCCATTTTGTCGAGAATGGCGAGCGTTTGCTCATCACTGAGTTCGATACGCTCATCGACTTCTTTCTGTTTGAAAGCAGCCTGGATCAAACGAAGAGCACCGAGGCGCTCTTTATCTTTGCTGCGCATAGCAGCTTTAACGTCGTCGTTAATCCTGTTTTTGATTTCAGCCATAGCTGAATGGAATAATCAGAAGCGGGATTTTAATATGGACGAACACGATGCAGCACGTTTCTAGACGCCTGCTTTTGTGAACGTTTGACGGCTGCTGCAGCTTTACGTTTACGTACTTGAGTTGGTTTTTCATAGAACTCACGACGATGAACGTCAGCCAATGTGCCAGCTTTTTCGCATGAACGCTTGAAGCGACGCATTGCAATATCAAACGGTTCGTTGTCTCTCACCTTAACTGAGGGCATAGTACTGTTTCCTAAAATTTCTTTACTTAGATTGAGAAAAGGCGGGTATTTTAGTGAGAATAAGTCAAAATGCAACGCAAATAATGATGAATATTGGGTAAAACAGTAATAAATGCAGGTATTAGGAATAGAAACCTCGTGTGATGAGACGGGGATAGCGATTTTTGACTCGGAAGCGGGCTTATTAGCCCATAATCTATACAGTCAGATTGATTTACACAAAGAATACGGCGGTGTCGTGCCGGAGCTGGCCTCTAGAGACCATGTACGCCGGTTAATACCGTTAATTAAGAAAACACTCAGAGAAGCGGGTTCTGAATTAGCTGCACTTGATGCGGTTGCCTATACAGCAGGGCCGGGTTTGATGGGCGCGCTATTGGTGGGTACGGCGATGGGACGGAGTTTGGCGTTTTCGCTCGGTATTCCAGCCATTGGTGTACATCATATGGAAGCGCATTTACTGGCACCAATGTTGGAAGAAGAGGTGCCAGAATATCCATTTTTAGCTTTATTAGTGTCGGGTGGTCATACGCAGTTAGTGCATGTCAGCGAACCGGGGAATTATAAAATTCTTGGTGAATCGGTTGATGATGCAGCCGGCGAAGCGTTTGATAAAACGGCTAAATTATTGGGGCTGCCTTATCCCGGTGGACCCGCGATTTCAGCTTTAGCTGAAAAAGGCAATAGCGAGCGTTTTAAGTTTCCTCGGCCAATGACTGACCGTCCTGGGCTGGATTTCAGTTTTAGTGGTTTAAAAACCTATGCTTTAAATACAGTTAATACTGAAGCTGATGATGAACAAACTCATGCAGATATTTCCCGGGCATTTGTCGATGCAGTGGTGGATACGTTTATTATTAAATGCCGACGTGCGTTGAAAGAAACGGGTTTAAAAGAGTTGGTCGTAGCTGGCGGTGTTAGCGCAAATAAACAATTACGTGCCGGTTTATACAGTCTAATGGACGAGGTTGGTGGTAAGGTTTATTTTCCTCGTCCAGCATTTTGTACTGATAACGGTGCGATGATCGCGTATGCAGGTTATCTTCGACTAAAAGAAGGGCAGACTACCGACTTAAACTTTCAGGCGAAACCACGCTGGCCCTTAGATCAACTTTTTGGGGACGAACTCTCTGGGGGATGAACTTTCAGTGAGTGAAGTCTAGATTGAATCGGACTATAATTATTTTATACTCATAAGCAGGATTATTGTTTTATGAAGAATTTTAAATATGTCGTTTATCAAGAAGAAGAACACTATGTTAGCCAGTGTTTAAATGTGGATGTAGCCAGTTTTGGTAACACGATTGATGAAGCGATTAATAATCTTAAAGAAGCTGTAGAGCTATATATGGAAGATGACAACGGGAAAATGGAATTTCATCAGGTGGGTGATGCACTGATTGGTGAATCAGTCGCAAATGCCTAAACGCCCTTCCTCAGCGAAAATCATTTCCGTATTAAAACAACATGGCTTTTCAGAAATAAGTCAGAAAGGTAGCCATGTAAAATTTCGTTCAGCCGAGGGTAGAACTGCAATAGTGCCTCATCCAAAAAAGGAGATACCAATCGGAACATTTCATTCCATTGTTAGACAATCTGGTTTAAATCGTAGTGATTTTGACTGAAATAACAATTCAGCCTGTTCTGGTAATTAAGTTGATTTCTTTTGACCTATCTTGCTTTCAGTGCCCGCGATTAAATTTTGAATATTCGATTGATGCCGCCAGATTAAAATACTGACCATGATGATATGGCAAATTGTAAGGCCAATATTTTGTACAATCAGCCATGAATAAACCGGAGTCAGTGCGGCAGCAACAAGTGCAGATAGCGAGGAATAGCGGAAAAGTAATGCGGTTATTCCCCAGGTTCCAATATATGCGAGTCCCAATAGCCAATGTGTTGCAAATAAAACACCGATCAAAGTCGCCACACCTTTGCCGCCTTTGAAATTAAAGAAAACCGGGAATAAGTGTCCAAAGAACGCCGCCAGTCCGCATAAAGCAATAACAAGCTCAGTACTGCCTAAGGCTTTAGCCAGCAAAACGGGAATGACGCCTTTTAATACATCACCTGCCAAAGTCAGAATGGCGGCTTTCTTGCCGTGTAATCGCATCACATTGGTTGCGCCTGGATTACCTGAGCCGCCTGCGCGTGGATCAGACAGCCCAAATAGTTTGCAGACTAATATAGCCGATGCAATCGAGCCGAGTAGATAAGCGATTATTATCAGCCCAGATGCAATAGCGATGTTTGTAATATTAATTGTTTCCATGTTGGTTGAGGATTATAAGCCGAGAAGTAATTGAAACAGAATGTATATTTACGTTGTTTTCGCTGCAAACAGGTATACTAGAAACATAAACAACAATAACTTTACATAAAAGGCACTATGGACATTATTTATCTCAGAGATCTTCGTATCGACACTATCATCGGAATTTACGACTGGGAACGTCGTATGAAACAAACCATTATTATTGATCTGGAAATGGCGACAGATATTCGCAAAGCAGCAAATAGCGATAATATTGAAGATACCTTGAATTACAAGGCAGTTGCTAAACGTTTGTTAAGTTACGTTGGCGATAGCGAATTTGAACTGGTCGAAACATTGGCAGAAAAAATAGCTGAAATTATTATGACCGAATTCAAGGTTCCTTGGTTACGTTTATGTCTGAATAAAAAAGGCGCGGTGCGCTATGTTAGAGATGTGGGCGTTATTATTGAGCGTGGTACTAAAGGATAATTAAGTGACGTCGGTTTATCTTAGCATTGGTAGTAATATCGAACGCGAAATAAGTGTTCGATATGGTTTGAAAGCGCTTGAAGCTTGTTACGGGGAACTACAAGTCTCTCCCATTTATGAGTGTGAAGCCTACGGTTTTGAAGGCGATGCTTTTTATAATCTGGTTGTTGGTTTTGAGACAAATCTTGAAATTGAAGAAATCGAAATACAGTTGAAAGAAATCGAAATCCAGTCGGGCAGAAAAAAAGGCAAGACAAGTTACTGTCCCCGAACACTGGATATTGATCTATTGTTATATGGTGACTTGGTTAGTGAGGAACATGATTTACCTAGAGACGATGTGGTGAAATATTCGTTTGTTTTAAAACCGCTTTACGATATTGCGCCGGAGTTAATTCACCCGGTTGAAAAAAAATCTATTAAAGCTTTATGGCAGCAGTTTGATGATTCTGAGCAACAGCTTACTGATGTGTCGCATATCTTTACTGCATGATTAATATCATTTGTTTTGGTGATTCTATTACTAAAGGTGCTGAGTTTCCTGTTAATGCGCGTTGGACGAGTTTACTACAAAACAAACTAAACGAAGTTAAACCGGATACATTTCAGGTTCACAATCGAGGTATAGGTGGTAATACCAGTGCGCAGGGTTTTGATCGTTTCTGGTCTGATGTAATGCCGTTACTGCCTGGTGTATTGTTAATTCAATTTGGTTTTAATGATGCGAACGTCAAAGACTTTTCTATTGTGCCGCGTGTCGGTCTGGCAGAGTTTGAAAAGAACTTAAAAGAATTTCATCGCATAGCGAAAGAAAATAATAGTGTGCCGGTTTTTATACTGAACCATACGATACGGGAAGTCGCGGGTAAGCAAGGTAATGGCAAAACTTATAATGAAAATATGCAACCTTATAATGATGCTGTTCGACAAATAGCAAATGAACTGAAAGCAGAACTCATTGATATTCCATTACAAATGACATTACGAGATGTTGATGTAAATGATTTTGTTTCAGGCGATAAGCTGCATTTATCTATTAGTGCTAATCATATTTATGCCGATATTATTTATTCTGGATTAAATCAAATACAGTTATAAAAGAGTTTCCGGTTGGAAATTATTATTATGACTGTGATAATAGAGTCTATACACACTGGAGCCTGACTAAATATGTATTTTAATAGCGTGTCTAAAGTTTTTCTGGTTCTTATATTGAGCATAGTAAGCGGATGTAATGCTTATACAACGCAAAAAAGAACGAACAGTTTCGATACAACAATCACCAGTTACAATATTGCGTTGCGCTGGGCGCAATATGAAACGCTTTATTCTTATTATGTGTCGCCTAATGGCACACAACCGCCTGCTGACATGGAACGTTTGCAGGAAGTCAGTGTGACGGGAATCCAGCAAGTGCAGAAAACTATTAATGCGGAAGAAAATGAAGCGAATGTCATCATTATTGTTAAGTATTACCTGAAATATGAAGGCAGTGTTAAAACGTTAAAGTTGGATCAAAACTGGTGGTTTAATGAGCCGAATAAGCAGTGGTTTATCGATGGGCCGTTCCCAAAGTTCTAAAAGATAATTCTGAAGAAGACTTTTTCCGCGATTAATATGCCGTTCAATTTAAGTTATCTATGGTATGTCGCGTCAGCTCCGTACTCAAAGACCCAAAGTTTATGATTTGTTGGGGCCAAC
>JBMZNW010000023.1:0-13742 GCA_049619915.1 Gammaproteobacteria bacterium | reverse complement strand
TTTTAATGCACATATGGCCGTTTTAGGCCGGTTTAGGCCGGTTTACGATGTTGATGAGTGAAGTGTTTGCATGGGCGTTTGTTGATTATGGCCCTGACTATACTGCATTTTCAGATGAGGGTTTGGACGGCGGTTTTTTTCGTGCTGATCTATCTTCTTCAGCGCAGAATGGCGCTGCATTAATTGTTTTCTATAGTAAAGAATTAGAGCAGACTAAGAAAAAAGTTGAACAAGCGGGTGGAACTATCTTGCAAGAAATTTTTGAGTTCCCAGGTGGCCGACGTTTTCATTTTGCAGAGCCAAGCGGTAATGAGTTTGCTGTCTGGTCGGATATAAAATAAAAGGTGAGGATATATGCCAGAAACAATTGAAGGTAATGGGCAATGTGCTTGTGGCGCCGTCACATTTGTTGCGAAAACATTAAATCCAATCGTCGGTGCATGCCACTGTAAAATGTGTCGACAATGGGGTGGTGGTCCTTTTATGGAAGTTGAATGCGGCACGGAGGTTTTTTTTACCGGCGAGGAACATATTTCTATTTTTAATTCATCCGATTGGGCAGAGCGCGGTTTTTGTAAAAAGTGTGGCTCACATTTGTTTTATCGATTTAAAGAGGCGAATCTTCACATGATGCCTGTTGGTCTATTTGAAGATGATAGTCAATTTGTCTTCAAGAAACAGGTCTTTATAGAAGAGAAACCATCTTATTATCACTTTGCAAATAAGACTGAAGATATGACCGGTGATGAATTAGTTGCTCAGTTTTCTGGTGCTTCAGATTAAATTAGTTTTGATTTTCATTAAAGATAATGTCTTTATTTCTTTTCCTTATTTATTTTGTTGCTTCCACTGTTACGACTAAAGGGTTTCTGTTTTTAAAATAGACGCTGAGACCAGTCTTGTAGATAGCGAAACCGTTTTTATTGGCACTTTTAATCTTGCCTCATGTTCAGTAAACCTGAATACCAATAATGTTTATGCGAGTATTGCCCATGTAAGCAATACTCTAGTTAATACAGATATTAAAATATGTAATAATTGCCTGAGAACGTTAACGAGCTGACAATATGAGTAAATATTCAATTTTTCAAATTCCATTACTTTCTTTTTATTCCACTGATTTATATCGGGATATGGCACTTAATAAGAAAGGCATTGGCTTTGGCTATTTATTTTTATTATTAGCGTTTTGTTGGTTAATCATCATATTCGCATTGGATAATAAAATTGATGTTTATTTAGATGAGCATTCACCGGCTCTTCTTAATCAAATTCCTGAGATAACGATTCAGAACGGCATGGCTTCGATTCGTGAATCGCAACCGTACTATATTGACGACCCGGAAACAGGCCGTCCACTTGCTGTGATTGATACAACCGGGACGATAAATTCACTCGAACAAACGGAAGCGGTGGTGCTGCTAACTAAAAATAAGGTGACGTTTGAAAAAAGTAAAATGGAAACGCGTACTTTTGAGCTGAGTGAAGTAGGCGATATGGTGATAGACAGTAGCTTGCTTTCAACATGGGTTGAAGCTGCCAAATCTTATATGGCGGTTATTATGTATCCTTTTGCTTTAGCGGGTTCTTTTCTTTATCGCATCATTCAAATGTTAATTTACGCAGCTATTGGCTTAGTGTTTGCCTCTATGCTCAAAGTTGAGCCTGATTATTCTCAGCTTTTACGTTTATCAGTCGTGGCCGCGACACCTGCCATTCTTATTAATACTTTTTTATGGGTTGCTGGAATTAATATACCGATGGTGGGTCTTATATTCTTTGGTATGAGTATGGTTTACTTATATCTTGGAATTAAAGCAACGATTGAAATAGAGCCTGAACAGGAGGCGATGGAATAAAGATGTTAATTGTCATTTCACCTGCAAAAACACTGGATTTTGAAACAGCACCAACGACGCAAGACTTCACGCAACCGGAGCTTTTGAAAGAGTCCAAAAAACTGATATCAGAGTTAAAAAAACTCAATCCTGCTGAAGTATCTTCGTTAATGAAGATCAGCGATAAGCTAGGCACGCTGAATTACTTGCGTTTTAATGAATGGAAAACACCGTTTAATCTTAAAAATGCAAAGCAAGCATTGCTGGCATTTAAAGGTGATGTTTATACCGGTCTTGAAGCAGAGACTTTTTCAAATCAGGATTTAAAATTTGCACAAAAACACTTGAGAATTCTGTCTGGTTTATACGGTGTTTTAAAACCTTTGGATTTAATGCAAGCCTATCGTCTGGAGATGGGTACGCAGTTTGAAAACAAACAGGGTAAAGACCTTTATGAATTTTGGGGCGGGAAGTTAACAGAGCAGATTAATAGCGATTTAAAAGCGGCTAAAAGCAAGGTTCTAATTAATCTTGCATCGAATGAATATTTTAAATCATTGCAAGCAGATAATATTGATGCAGAAATTATTGTGCCGGTGTTTAAGGACTTTAAAAACGGGAAATATAAAATTATCAGTTTTTATGCGAAGAAAGCACGCGGCTTGATGAGTGCTTATATTATTAAAAATCGATTAAAGAAACCTGAAGATATAAAAGCGTTTAATGTCGATGGCTATAAGTATTCAAAGTCTGAATCCAGTGGCAATAACTGGGTGTTCTTGCGTAAAGAAACATAGTTATTCAGTTCAAAATGAAACCTCCGCCTAGTATTAATTAGCTTAGGATTTCATGCTTTCTGGCATCTTGTACCAGCAGAGAGTTTTCGTATCCGACGAGTACAATCTGTTTCAGGTATTCGACCAGGAACCCTGGTATTGAGCCAAACGCTTCATATTGGTAAACGTGGCGTAATTCGTGTGATAAAGATTGTGTTGTATAGTGCTCGCTGCAAATATAGATTGAGTGCCCAAGCGTAAGTCCTTTCATTGCTTCATCTAGAAAACCGATTTGAGTGGCAGCTTGGCTTAACTGTTCATTTTCAGGAAAAGGAATTTTATCGACTTCAAGTATTTTGACTTTTTCAGCTTGTTTTACACCAACCTGTTTTGCAATTTCAATCTGTTCCGGTGTTAATGCAATACCTTCACTTTGAATTTTTTCACTATGATCTTCAGCCCACTTAATCGCTAATGGCAAAAGGTTTTGCAGCTGATAGAGTAGATCCATTTATTAAGTATTATTTTTCAGTGTATCAAGGTAGTCGTTTACTTTTTTATAGACTTCTGGAGCCTTTGATGCAGGGACAGGTTTAGAGAAATGATATCCTTGTGCTTTATGGCAGCCGAGTTTTTGTAAAAGTGCATATTGCTCCGCTGTTTCTACACCTTCTGCGGTTATATCCAGTTTTAAAGTTTTACTCATAGCAATAATTGCTTCAACAATAGCAAGATCATCAGGATCATCGACAATATCGCCGATAAATGAACGGTCAATTTTTAAATAATCGATTGGTAATTGCTTAAGTTGACTTAATGAAGAGTAACCGACACCAAAGTCATCAATAGAAAGGTTTATGCCGTTTTCACGCAGTTTTTCCAGCTGTTCAACAGGTTGTTTTAAACCTTTCATAAGAAAAGTTTCTGTGATTTCAATATCGAGCGAATCCGGGGCAGTATTATTTCTATTTAGAATATTAGCAACAGTATCTGCAAAATCAGATTGTAACTGTACTCCTGAAACATTAACGGCAATATATTCAACGGAAATACCCATACTTTTCCATTCTGCAAGTTGCTGACAAACTTTTTCTATTACCTGGTATCCTATCGGAATAATTAAATTCGTTTCTTCTGCAAATCGTATAAATTTATCAGGATAAACAAGTCCCAGGCTTGGGTGTTGCCAACGTATCAAGGCTTCAAAACCTATGACTTTATTTTTTGTTATTGAAATTAAAGGCTGGTAATGTAATTCAAACTCATCTTTATTTAGAGCATTTTGTAGTTGTCCCCGATACAGCATATTTTCATGGGCATTCTCGGTTAAGGAAGGTGTGTAAAACAAATAGTTTTGTCGCCCATGTTCTTTTACAGAATACATTGCCGTATCTGCATTTTTCATTAATGTTTCAACGTCTTTTCCATCTTGAGGATATAGACTAACTCCGACACTGATACTTTGGTGTAACTCATAATTATCAATTACGACAGGGTCACAAAAAATATTCAGCAATTTACCAATGACGGTTTCTACAGAATCTTTATCTGTTATATCGCTAAGCAATACGGTGAATTCATCTCCACCTAAACGTGAAATCGTATCTTCATCACGGAAAACGGATTTAAGTTTCGTCGAAACAGATTGTAAAAGTTGATCGCCAACAGAATGCCCAAGCGTATCGTTTACATGCTTAAAGTAATCAAGATCGATAAAAAGAACAGCGATCATTTTACCGCGTCGTTGGGCACGAATAATTGCTTGCTCTAGGCGTTCTTTAAATAAAAGTCGGTTTGGCAAATTGGTAAGGGAATCATGATAGGCAAGGTAGTCGACTTGTTCTTGCGAGCGTTTGCGCTCACTGATGTCACGACAAGAACAAAACAAACCGCCATTATTGCCTTCTTCATCAAGAACCAAGTTTAGTGAAATTTCAACGTCGAAATAGTCCCCATTTTTTTTAAGGCCCTTCAACTCTCCGCGCCAGTTTCCCTTCTCTAACAAGTAAGGGAAATAAATATCTAAAATATCTTTAACTTGTTCTTTATCGTAAAGAAGTTTCCAGCTTCTACCGATCAACTCTTCCGGTTGATAGCCGAACATATTTGCTTCGGCAGGATTAACAAAGGTAAAGTCACCATTCACATCATGTAAAGAAAATCCTTCAATACCATTTTCTATTGCATTCATGATGTTTTGTCGTTCTAGCTCATCTTTTTTTCTTTTATCTATATCAATTAAAAACGCATAAAATCCATTAACATTTCCTTCTGAATCTTTGTTTGGCGCGTACGTAGCATTAAGCCATTTTAATTGGCCTGATGCATGAGGTACCTTCACTTCGAAGTTAACTTCTTCGCCACTGAGTGCCTTTTCTATATGTGGTTTGGCAAACTCATATGCGGCATCAGTCATGACTTCTTTAACATGTTTTCCTAGTATTTGCGGGGATATGCCTGTCCATTCACAGTATTCTTTATTAACCACTTTATAATAGCTATCACTACCCACATGTGCGATTAGTACAGGAGCATGATCAAGTAATAATTGATGCTCTTTTTTTTGTTGGATTAGTTCCGTGCGGACCTGCTGAACTTCTGACCGGTCTTGTGTTTGGCAAACAATTCCAGCGAGTTTACCTTGTCCATCTTTTAAAGCAGTCAGGGAGACATCGACATCAAATAATTCGCCGTTTTTTTTGCGTCCTTGCAGACTTCCGTGCCAATGACCGTCTTTTAATAAAATTGGCAGGTACTCTGTTTCAATCTTGTTCACTTGATCTTCAGGGTAGAGAATCCGCCATGATTTTCCAATAAGCTGATCGGCATCAAAACCGTACATTGATGCCATTGCTGGGTTTATGTAGGTAAAGATTGCCTGATTATCATGGATAGCAAAGCCCTCTCTACTTTGCTCAACGGCAAGTTTGAAAGATTCTTTCTCAAATGAAGGGGCTAATTGTTTTTCCATTGGTTTCTATAGTTACCACACGGTAAATAGTATTATTATTTTTAATAAATAATCATGCTTTAAATTATAGCGTGATTATATAGTGATTGAATGATTGCTTCCGTATAGTATTGTTTATTAAGTAATTTTAAAGATTACTGGTAATTTTAAATATATAATTTATAGCAGTTTCTGTGCCGAATTTTTTGAATTTTCAGGCAAGATAGCTAAATCAGTGATTAGATGTAGAGTCTTGTTAATTTATCTTAGTTTTGAACGGGACGAAGTTATTTCTTTTGTACTTCGTCATCCATGACTTCGCCCTCAATCAGGTGACCTTCTTGTTTTCGTTCCTCTTTCAGATTAGCAAGAATTATGGCCATTAGGCCGAGGATAATTTCATCTATGAATGGAATAAAATCAGGGATTAGTAAGTTAATGATAAACAGGGAAATAATTATAAAGAACAGCTTTCTGAATTTTAACTTATTTGCAAAACTCAGAAATGCGGCAATGAGTATGGATGGATTCATTTTTTGATTATAGCAAAAAGCCTTATATTGTTTGAATTATATGGCAGACTTTATCTGAAGTGTTATATCGCCAAGCTCTATAATATCACCCGAGATTATCTTTTTTCTCTTTCGCGTTTCTGTTTGACCATTGACACGAACATTACCTTCAGCGATTAAATATTTTGCTTCCCCACCGCTCGCGACCAGACCTTCAAATTTAAGCAGTTTATAAAGTTCGACGGGTTCTTTAGTTATTTCGACGGTTTTCATTATTCTGTTTGTTCGAGACAACCCCAGCCATCGCCTACACCATTAAACTTTGTCGCATGCATTTCTAATAATTCTTGATAGCCAGTGATTTCTTCATAGCTTGCTTCCATATGAACAAAGACGACGATTTCAAAAGGGTAGTCTTTGTTTTCTTCGCTATCGGCAAGCAGAACTTTTTGTCGATTGATGAGTAGTGTTTCTGCAAACTTTAGAGCCTCTTCTTCAGTACTGAACAGCACGGCAAATTCTATTTCTCTAGGTTTGGATAAATCATCGCCTTTGTTTTGCATCTCCCATAATGCATCGCCATTAACATCGTCGGGAAACTGATTTTTATCTCTTTTCATTCTTATGCCTTTCATTTTTAATTTTATTAAGCTTAAGTTAATTGACGCTGTTTATACAATAAATAATGTATTTCATGATGTTGTAACAATTCATTTTCATAATAAAAAAATATTATTGACAATCATTTTTTTTGATTGTATCTATACGGCCTTCATTACTCATGTAATGAAGGCTCTATGTCCGTTGGTTTAAAAGGTTATTGGATTAATAACCATCATTCGAGGGTAACGTTAATGAATGACACTGATGATTTTGAATTAGATGATGTTGATTCTAGTGATGAGTTTAATGATGTGGAGGAAAACCTTCCTGTAAAAAAGGTTTTATCGAAACGTGATGTACGTACTCAAATAGAAGACAGATTAGAACAAATAGAATTGCGTAAATTATTAGGTGATTCTGGCTATGATGAAGTATTTGATTAAATAAAGTCTGACTTTTTTATCTTTTAGCATCATCGCTTTTTTACGGGTGTTAGCTTCTACAGCTAACCAAAGACGTGTCTTATTTCTTCGAATTTAGAATCGATAACATGCACGTTTGAATAGCCCATGGTTTGTAGTGTTGATGCTGCCAGCGAAGCTCTGCCTCCTCCGGCACAATGAATTAAAATAACCCTGTTTGGGTTATCGCACAAATCGCCAATTTTAAGTTCCAGTAGTCCACGCGGTATATTTGTAGAGTCAATCAGACAAGCCTGATTAAATTCTTCAGCTTCGCGCACATCAAGAATAATCGCGTCATCATGTTTATCAAAAAGTAACTTTGCGGCAACTTCGTCCATGCAATTGCATTGTGATTTTGCTGCTGCAATCATATCGCTGGCGCTTATAAGCATGATGAGTTCTCCAATTTGATAATGATATTATTTTAACCCAGCCATCGAACTTGTCGATGTAATAAGTTGCTAAATCCAGTATCATTACAAAGTTAAAAATAAATACAATCCATATAGTATGTTTCCAGAATTAAAAAATGATCGTCTGATTAAAGCATTATTTCGCAAACCGGTTGATATGACGCCAGTTTGGATGATGCGCCAAGCCGGACGTTACTTACCTGAATATCGCGCGACAAGAAAAAAAGCCGGTGACTTTGTGACGCTGTGTCAAACACCGGATTTAGCTTGCGAAGTGACTTTGCAACCTTTAGATCGTTATCCATTAGATGCGGCGATATTATTTTCCGATATTTTAACGATTCCTGATGCGATGGGGCTCGGTTTAAAGCTAATAGAATCAGTAGGGCCAAAGTTTGATAATCCGATTAGCTCGCTTGCTGATATAAAAAATTTACCGATGCCCGATCCGGAAGATGATTTGGGATATGTCATGGAAGCGGTTCGTTTGATTCGAACTGAATTAGATGGCTGTGTGCCGTTAATTGGTTTTGCAGGCAGTCCGTGGACGCTAGCGACTTATATGATTGAAGGCGGTTCCAGTAAAGACTTTGGCAAAGTGAAAAAAATGCTTTATCAGGAACCTGAAACATTGCATTTATTACTCGACCACGTTGCTAAAGCCGTGACGCTTTATTTAAATGCGCAGATTCGATCAGGCGCGCAGGTTATACAGATTTTTGATACTTGGGGTGGGGCATTATCAACACCTGCTTACAAAGAGTTTTCATTAGCATACATGAAAAAAATTCTTGATGGTCTTGAACGTAAATATGAAGGTAATGAAATACCGGTGATTCTATTTACCAAGGGTGCCAGCTTATGGGTTGAAGATATTGCCAATACTGGTTGCGACGCTGTTGGTCTCGATTGGATGCAGGATATCGGTCAGGTTCGCGAGAAGATTGGTGATCGTGTTGCTTTGCAAGGTAATATGGACCCCGCTGTATTAAAAACAGATCCTGAAACAATTCGTAAAGAAGTAAAACGTATATTGGAAAGCTTTGGTAAAGGGCCGGGACATGTTTTTAATCTTGGTCATGGTATTACACCGGATATCGATCCAGAAAATGCCGGTGCCTTTATTAATGCTGTGCATGAATTTAGTAAATAATTAATATCTTTTTTATTCCATGTTGATGTCACGGTTAAAGCTGATTGCGAAAGGTTTCTGCGTCGGTTCTGCTGATGTTGTGCCCGGTGTGAGTGGCGGCACTATGGCATTTATACTGGGTATTTATCCGCAACTGATTAACGCCATAAAGTCATTTGATACAGAATGGCTTAAAATGATTTTATCTTTTAACGTTAAAGGTATTATCAATCGGCCGCACTTTGGTTTTTTAATTCCTTTAGGCATTGGTGCTGTTGCGGCATTATTATTTTTCACTCGTATTATTCCATTGCCGACTTTAATCAGGACGCAACCGGAAATTATATACGGTTTATTTTTTGGTCTGGTGTTAGGTTCGACCGTCTTATTGTTTCGTCACATGGGCATGAATTTATTGATCAAACGAATACTGTTTTTATTTCTCGGTATTTTGTTTGGTGGCTTTGTCGTGACCTTAGTGCCAGCGTCTACGCCTGATGCAAGTTGGTTTGTATTTCTCTGTGGTGCCATTGCCATCTCTGCAATGATTCTGCCGGGCATCTCCGGTTCGTTTATCTTGTTGATGATGAAAAAATACGCTTATATCTTTAATGCAATTGGTCACTTTGATTTTTCAATAATCATTCCTTTTGCTTTCGGTATCATAACGGGTGTTGTTCTGTTCAGTAGAGTTCTGTCTTATTTGTTAAAAACGTTTTATCAACAAACTATACTTTTTATATCAGGACTATTAGTTGCTTCTTTGTATGTTATCTGGCCATTTCAGCAACGCGTTTATGAAACGGTGCGTGATAAAGAACGTTTAATTTCATCCACGCCTTTTTTACCGGAAACATTCGGTAGTCAGGAGCTTTATGCCATCATAATGATGTTAATTGGTCTTGCTTTCGTCATCATTCTTGATAAGTTTTCCGGGAAACAGAGCACACTTCTGTAACTCGCCTTTGCTTGCAACTGAAACTTGATATACTTTAGCTATCAAGAGGAGTTGTGATGCCAATATCAGAAGCGATACCTTTATCAGAAATAATCTTGGTTGTGATGGGTTTGTTGACCGTCGCAATGATTGCGGCATCAATATGCCGAAATATCCCCATACCCTATACCGTATTTTTAGTTATTCTAGGCGTTATTCTTGGTGCACTCGCACGACAGTATCCCGAATTAGCATTATTACTCGAGTTTCAACTCACTTCTGACCTAGTCTTGTTTTTATTCTTGCCAGCTTTGATATTCGAATCAGCTATCAATCTGGATGCGCGTTTATTAATGAAGGATATTATTCCGATATTAATGTTGGCAGTGCCGGCATTGTTGATTTCTGCCGGATTGATAAGTGTAGGCTTATGGTTAATTCAGGACTTTAATATTTTTCATGCCTTATTATTTGGTGCATTAATTTCGGCGACTGATCCGGTTGCTGTAATCGCATTATTCAAAGAACTTGGCGCACCGCAGCGACTCACCATTCTTGTTGAAGGTGAATCATTATTAAACGATGCAACAGCTATTGTTTTCTTTGGAATAATAATTGGATTAATTGATAATGGTTTTTCCGGAACGTCAGATATCGGTATTGCGATACTTGATTTCTTTTATGTCTTTATTGGAGGCATAGTAGTTGGTGCAATCATTGGTATTGTCATTAGTGAAATGCTTTACCGTATTCGTGCTGGCATGAGTTCTTATCTGATAATGTCCATTGTTCTTGCTTATAGCAGTTTTGCGATAGCCGAACATGTCTTTCATGTTTCCGGAGTTATGGCTGTTGTTTCATCAGCGGTTGCTCTGGGCATACTCGGTGTCAGTCGTATTCCACAAAGTGAAAGAGAGTCTGTTGATGAAACCTGGGATGTGATTGCCTTAATTTGCAATTCATTATTATTCCTGTTGGTTGGCTTGTCTGTTGATATCTCACAACTGTTTGCACATATAGATAGTATTATTGTTGCTATAATTTTGGTGTTGATAGCGCGCGCTGCCGGTATTTACACGATGGTGCCGGCAACAATTAAGTTTTTTAAACTGCCACATGTTTCTATGGGTGAACGACATATTATGTGGTGGGGTGGTTTAAAAGGCGGTCTGGCTATTGCTATTGTTTTATCTATTCCTGAACATATTCCAGGTCGTGAAACATTA
Organism: Gammaproteobacteria bacterium; assembly: GCA_049619915.1. Lineage (GTDB taxonomy): Bacteria > Pseudomonadota > Gammaproteobacteria > Eutrophobiales > Eutrophobiaceae > UBA7359. The sequence goes on along the minus strand of JBMZNW010000023.1, from coordinate 2,891 downwards.
CTCTATGTCACATTAGGCGTTGTTTTATTTTCCTTATTAGTCAATGCATCTACGATAAGACCATTAATGCAAAAGCTCGGTTTTGACCAATTTACCGGTGAAGAAGTTGCGGAATTAAAACATGGTTTAATTCAATCGCAGCAACATGCTATTGGTATCCTCGAATCATTTCATCAGGCAAATCTGATCTCACGTAGTACGCAACAATTAATACAAAAGAAAACAGCGCAAGTGTTCAGCTCTGACTATGGCGATACGGATGCACTTGTAGAAGAACGCCATGCTCATATTATGGCATTGCGTATAGAAGCGCAGGAATTGAAGACTCTCTATGATATTGGTTTCTTACAATATTATACCTATATGAATATTAAGAACGCTCTGTTACGAGACAGGGAAATGTGGTCGTCTGATAAAGTGACTGAAACAGATACAGAAGAAACAGAAAATAAAAACCCGTTTGTCCGTCTTGAAAATGCATTGATTAAACAATTGCGTGAGCTTGACTTTGCCGCAACGATGTTAGCGCGTTATCAATACTTAAGATTCTCGCAGAGCTTACAAAGAGACATCGCTGGAATTTTAATTTGTGACAAAGTCATTAAACATATTTCAAGCAGTGATGATATTAGTAATGGAGTTAAAGAAGATATTATAAAAGAATATGAAGAACGTTCGTCGCGTAGAAAAGCAAGACTAGAAAAAGTCGCTGAAGATTTTCCTGAATTTTATTTGCGATTTGAAACACGGCTATTTGCTAAGGTCGCGTTAGTCACGGCGGATTTCTTTACAGAAGAAGCACATAATAATGGTGAAATTGGTTCGAAAGTTTATACAAATATAGAACGTCGAATACATGAAGCAATAAATAATTTACAACCTATCTCTGATCCTGCACCGAAATTAAAGCCACATGATTTAATCGGAACAGTGCCGTTATTGAACGGCTTAGCAAATGATTTACTCGAACGATTATCGCAACGTGCTAAAGCAATGACATTCTTACCTGGTGATGTAATCATTGGCGAAGGTGAAAAAGGGGATTCGCTCTATATTATTACCAATGGACTCGTTTCTGTTTTTAAAAATGGATATGAAAATGAACCTATTGCTGAATTGCGAGACGGTGATTTTGTTGGCGAGATGGCGTTGCTCGAAGATCAAGTAAGAACAGCAAATGTTAAAGCGTTAAAACCAACAACGTTGCTCAGGTTGGCACGAAAAGATGTATTATCAATGGCTGAAAATGAACTTGAGTTAAAGGCTCGACTTGAACAAATCAGCTCATTAAGAAAGTCTAAAGATCTTTAGTTACTTATTCATCATTCATCATTCATCATTCCTCATGATACTACTGGCCGGAAGTCTTTTGAAATAAAATGGAACGGCATGTTGCTGCACTATAACTAAGTGCTATAAAGAGTTATAACATTAAAGGTTTGTTTGGTTCCACATTTAGGCATGGCATCGTATACGTACATATGCGTGCTAGTTTGTCTATGACAAAATATATTAAATTAGCTATATAATATTGATTCTACTTATAAAGTTCTATAATTGTTTAAAACGCTTGAATATTTTATAGTGTTTACTATTACAAGGGGCCGCTGAAATAAAAAAATCAATTCAAAGTGACATTTTGTTGCACTTTATTTTTTGCTTTCTGCATTATTAAAAACGTCTATTAATACGAGGCATTGATGGGTTATGTTAAGTTTTCCCGATACAGAAGAGGAACTGAGAGATGCCATCTCAAGTCACGAAGCCGAATTTAAAAAAGAGAAAGAAGAACACGGTACTGTTCGTGATAGCGACGATAACCGCTATTCATTATTCAGTTATCATTTTCTCTTGAATGACTTGGATAAAACACGCGATTATATCGCATGGTATGAAGCTGAATTCCCGGATGATATGGGAGAACCGATACAAAAACTGTGTTGGTCATTGAGCTTATATAGAATGGAACAATTAGACGCGAGTAGGCAAAAACTTGCAGAGTTGATGGTTTCAAATGTTTATTTTATCGCTTTTATCCTTGGTCAATCGGTGGAAGAACTCGATATTTTGCACAAGTCAGACTTTGAATCGATAGATTATATTAAAAATATTCCTGAAGCTGTAAAAACGAATATTACTGAATCTGATCTAGAGTGGATCTTGCAACAATATAGATCATTTGAATTTCGCCTTATTAAACAACGCCACGTCGAAATATGTGAAGGACTGAAATACACAAAAGATGAGTATCAACTAGATAGATTGGCTGAAGAGGCGGAGGGGCTGTTAGAAATATTAGATGAGGATTATTAAATAGTAGTATTACTTCCATATTAGAAAGAAAGTATTAAGTCGCGAGAATTATCTGGACTCACATCTTACGTAAAATAAATTACTTACGTTGAAGTACTAAGCTTAGTAATAAAATAATAAAGCTAATCGATAAAACAAAGGCATTACCAAATTGACTAAATGGCGTTGCGCCGTTAAATAATTCTGCTTCTGCATTTAAAGCATGTGGTTTGAACTGTGGTGATTTAGCCATGACTTTGCCTTTGTTATCTATAATGGCCGATACACCGGTATTCGTAGCACGTAATAGATAGCGACCGTTTTCTATTGCTCGCATACGTGCTATTTGCAGATGTTGATGAGGTGCAAATGAATCGCCAAACCAGGCATCATTACTGACATTAATCAAAATATTCGCATCAGGTAACGCTTGTCTGATTTCTTTTCCATACGCATCTTCATAGCAAATGCTCATACCAAAGATAGCTTTGTCCGTTTCTAAAATTTTGTTTTCAAATTTCCCGGATGAAAAGTCAGACATAGGGATCTGCAAAAACCGTAAAAAACGATCAAGCATAAATTTTAATGGTAAGTATTCG
>JBMZNW010000022.1:5085-13779 GCA_049619915.1 Gammaproteobacteria bacterium | reverse complement strand
ATTTAAAATGGCTTCCCAAAGGCTGACTAAACGGCGGCCAAATAAGTTTGCTGCGAGCATGCCGGTCAACAGTAGTATCGATACGGCAAAAACGACGCCGAAGCCAGGAATAGAAAAGCCTAAAACCGTTGCTGGTTGCCATTCAGGCGGTAACAGCAAGATTGTCTTATCAAGCAGATCGATAACCAGCTTAATAATCGCAACAGTGGCTGCAAGAGGTAACCAAACGAGCAAGCCAGCGATGATGTACTTTCTGAGAGTGCTCATAGTGTTTTAGCAGAATTATTTAGAGTTATTACTGCTTGTAGAAGGTTTCTTATCGGTTTTTGCAGGTTTCGTTTCTTTATTTTTACTTGGCGTGCTGGGCTTTCCTTCTGCTTTTGGTGTTTTGTCCTTAAAGTCGGTTTCATACCAACCCGTGCCTTTCAATTTGAAAGCGGCGGCTGATACCAGTTTGCGCAATCCGTCCCCGCCACACTCAGGGCATGTTTTTAAAGGGTCTTCACTAATTTTTTGTAATTTTTCCATGGTGTGACCGCAGAGATCACATTTATATTCGTAAATTGGCACTTCTTAAAACTCCATGACTAATATTGATATCGTAAATACCGGAGAAAATAGGGGCTTAGGCAATTAAAAGCAAGATATAAGCACTTATTGTCAGAATTATTTTACCCACAGGCAATTCTTGGGTATTATCGCCGCCTTTGTTGTGTAGGCAAGTTGTTCTTCGCCTTCAAAACACTCAAAACTCCATACCGGGCCGTTAGCTCAGCCGGTAGAGCAGTGGATTTTTAATCCATTGGTCGGGCGTTCGAATCGCCCACGGCCCACCATTTTCCTTTTATAATCCAGTTTCTATATAAGCACGATAAGTTAAATGCGTTTAATGTCTTGGGACTTTTTATGAAGCAATTTTTATCTTTATGTTTTTTTACATTGTTGTGGGGTTTTTCATTGCACTCGGCTGCTGAGGTCGAGCGATTAAAAATGGCAACGACAACCAGTACCGATAATTCAGGTTTGCTCGCTGTTTTAAATCCACCGTTTGAAAAAAAATATAACGTTAAGCTTGATGTGATTTCTGTTGGCACAGGTAAAGCTATTCGTTTGGGTCAGAACGGTGATGTCGATTTAATTTTTGTACATGCGCCTGGAGCGGAAAAGAAATTTGTAAATCAAGGTTATGGTGTAGAACGTCAGCCAGTGATGCACAATGATTTTGTTATTGTGGGTCCAGAGAATGACCCGCTTGGCTTAAAAAACGTGGATACTATTCAACAAGCAATGACATTGCTTTCAGATAAAAAATATATCTTTATTTCTCGCGGCGATGATTCCGGCACACATAAAAAAGAGAAGAGCCTTTGGGATCTGGTAGGTGGTGTGCCATCAGGCAATTGGTATCTTGCTGTCGGTCAGGGAATGGGAATTGTATTAAGAATAGCTGATGATAAAGAAGCCTATACCTTAACCGATAGAGGTACTTATCTAGCTTATAAGGACAAGGTCAGGCTAAAGGTTTTGTTTGAAAATGATGAAGCGCTGTTTAATCCTTATCACGTCATCATGGTAAATCCTAAAAAACATTCCCATACAAAAATTGATTTAGCCAGAAAGTATTCTGAATTTATTCGAGGTGAAGAAGGTCAGAGTTTAATTCGCAACTTTAAGGTTAATGGGGAGTTGCTATTCCATCCTGATGTTATTAAATAATACTTATTTTCTTATTAACTTAACAAAATAGAAAAGCGCGAATAAAGAGATAACAACAAAACTGAGCCAGCCAAAGGTTGAGTTATATTGGCTGACAAGGTAATCATAAGCGCTATTATGCGTTCTGTTGGTTGCATAGCTCGATATTTTTATAAGCATAACGATGCCTGCGTGCACACCTATGCAAGCGGCGATGCTTTTATGTTTTAAGCGTATCAGTGCAAGCAACACGCCAAATATAAAAAGCGTCAGGAAGTAGTCGACGATATACCATTCGTAGTATCGGCGAAATGCATACGGCAGCATTGTTAAGCCAGTAAAAAGATCAATATCTGTTTCCGCAGGCAGGTCTCTATAGCGGACAAAATGCACGGCTGAATAAACCAAGCTGGAAAAGATTGTGGCTATAACTGCGCCGGTTTGTTTGTATAAACCGGTAAATAAAGCACCTCGGAATATTGATTCTTCAATGATAGCAATTAACAGTCCGGCAATTATTGCTTTCGCGAAAAGTAATGAAATTGCTTCAAAAGAATAGCTTCTGTTTTTGTCTATTTCATGTATGTCGAGAACTAATAAAATAACTTCGATAAATAACATGATTGCCATGCCATAAACTAAGCCACTGAATATGTTCTTTATGAACTTACTTACTTTGCCGCTATAACCAAAAGCATTAAAAGAAAGCAGGTTATAAAGTTGTAAGTAAATACCACTAATTATTAAGCCACTGATTAATGTCGCATAAGTTAGGTATTTGCGATATGCGAGTTCAAGCGCTGGGTCGAGCAGCAACTTTAACGGATAGGCTAAGACAGCGCCGACAAGAAAAGCGAGAACAATGAATAAACAAAAAACGATAATAGCGCGCATAAATGAACAGAAGGTTAAGTTGTTTCGAGCTTATATGATTGTTTCTATAACGTCTGTTTTATCTTTAGTATCGAGCCAACTTAATTCCAGTTTGTCACCGGTTTTTGCGCCTTCGAACATAAATGATAAATAAGGGTTTTTAGATACAGCACGACTCCAGTCACAGGAGAATATCGTTTCTCCATTAAGTTTAGCTGTCACCAGTTTTATAAAATGAGCAGGTATCAAATCGCCGAGGTCTTCATCTACTCTAAAGCCAGTTTCCATGGGATGACGAATAATCGCTCTTACTGTTACAACATTATCTTTAAGTTTGGTTCTTAGTCGTATTGTCGAAGCCATTAGCCGCAGCCTCCCTTATGTACGACAACAAACTTTTTCGTTCTATAGTATTTGCCGTCTGATTTTACAATAACAATAATGTCTGATGGTACTTCCATTTTGATACGGGTTGAGACATTACCAAGGCAACCTGGATACAGATCAAAGTTAGCAATTAACGCGGTTGGGTTTTTTTCAACTAGGATGGTTATTGATTCAAGTTTTTTAAGTTCGGTTTTTACTTTGATAGGAACAACCGCACCATTTTCTATTTCTGAATGTACGCCAATAGTAATTTTATCGGTGTCCTCAAAGCTTGCACTTGGGAAGTAATGCTCAATAGCATCATCATAGTTCGTTGCATCAAAAGCTGCCTGATTCCATTTCGCCAGAGCTGCCAGTGGCTTTATGAGGCCAGTTAAAAATACTGTACCGGACGCTAATAGTTTGAGTAAATTTCTTCGTTCCATTCTTTCATTACAGGTTCAAATTTTCTTCTAAATCCAGCTCATATTCAAAGTCAGCCAGACGAGCGTTTAAACGTTGTTCCTGATAATAATCGAGTTTGTAGCGTTGTTTAATAAACTTGAGTTTATCAATAGCAAGTTTGGTATTAGCAGCATAGAAGTAATATTCTGCATGAATAAAGGCTGTTTCAACTTCATTACCGAGCATTGCTTCGGCCTGACCTAATAAAGAATAAGTGCTTAGGTCATGTTCATAATGCCGCTCATAATTTTTTAATATCTCACGCGCCTGTTCGGCGTTTTTTGTATCGAGTAATGCGCGACTGTAAGCAACAACAACAGGTTTATAGTCAGGAAACAAGCTGTAAGCTTTCTCAAAGACTTTAAAAGCCGCATTATAATTCGACTGCTCAGTTTTGGATTTGGCTGCCAAGAGTAAATAAGCAACATCATCCGGATTATCATTCAGCAGATATTTGATTTGTTGTTCTGCATGTTCGAAATCGTTGTTGGCTATATAAGCATAAGCCAGCCCATAACGTAGCGGCAGTTTATTTTTTTCCAACCCTTGGTGTTTGTTTAGCTCTGTTCGAAAATGTTTTACTGCGTCTTTTGGTGTTTTAAATGCAGCAACTTGTAATTTAGCGCGAACCAATTCGTAGGAACGTGAATTAGTATAGGCTTTTTCCGGATAAGACTCTGCGCGAGCAATCGAGTCCGATATACGCGATGTTGTTAACGGGTGAGTGCGCAGAAACTCAGGTGCAGCACTTTGTGAATAGCGTGAAACACGTTGTAAGGTTTCAAAGAAGGCAGGCATGCCACGAGGATCATAGTTAGCGCGAACCAGTGTTTGCATGCCGACACGATCCGCCTCTTCTTCATTTGCCCGCGTAAAATTAAGTTGGCTTTGAGTGCCGAAGCCTGAAACACCTGCTAATGCAGCCGCGCCCGCTTCAGGATTTGCTACAGCAACTAAAATCGCGCCAACCATGGCTGCTGCTGTCGGAATACTGAGTAGTTTTTGTTGTTCGAATTGTCGCGCAAGATGGCGTTGTGTAACGTGTGCTATTTCGTGTGCGATAACTGCAGCGAGTTCGCTTTCATTGGCAGAGTTTAGAATGATACCGCTATTAATGCCGATAACGCCGCCCGGACCTGCAAATGCATTGATGCCGGGGTTTTGCACGACAAAAAAAGTAAATGATTGCTCGACATTATCGCTATGCGATGCGAGTTGGTAACCAATTGATTGAATATAAGATTCAACTTCAGGATCGGTGACAACGGTATCGAAATGACGTATCTGGTTTAAAAATATTTTGCCTAGTCGCCGCTCAAACTCTGGTGAGACGACGCTGCCAGCCGAATCGGCGAAGTCAGGTAAATTATTGGTGTCATCGGCGAACGTGATTAACGGTAATAAAACAAGGGTGGACAGCAAGAGCTTGTTGTAGCGTTGTTTTATTTTTCTTAAAAAACACATAAATCTGTAATGGTATCGCATTATTGTTGCAACACTTTCCCTCTTATTTGTTTTAGTATTAACAGTTTAACATAACAAGTATATGACTCGGTTTATTAGAGTTCAGTTTCATAATTAATTCATATTTATTTTTAAGGAGTTCAACGGTATGGCAGAAGCCAAGAACGCGTTTTATGCACAATCTGGCGGAGTAACCGCTGTTATCAATGCCAGCGCTTGTGGCGTGATTGAAGCAGCAAGACAACATAAAGACAAAATCGCAAATATTTATGCGGGTCGCAATGGCATTATTGGTGCATTAACCGAAGACTTGATTGATACCAGCCAGGAAAGCGATGCTGATATTGCTGCGCTTCGTCATACGCCGTCCGGTGCATTTGGCTCCTGTCGCTATAAATTAAAAGGTCTGGAAGAAAGCAAAGCAGAATATGAACGACTGATAGAAGTCTTCAAAGCGCATAATATTGGCTATTTCTTCTATAACGGTGGCGGTGACTCTGCTGACACCTGCCATAAGATTTCACAAATATCAGAGAAAATGGGTTTCCCTATTCAAGCCATACATGTGCCGAAAACTGTAGATAATGACTTGCCTATTACTGATGTTTGTCCAGGTTTTGGCTCGGTTGCTAAATATATTGCAACTTCAACACGCGAAGCCTCATTTGATGTTTGTTCCATGGCAAAAACTTCGACCAAGGTTTTCGTATTGGAAGTTATGGGGCGTCATGCTGGCTGGATTGCCGCAGCAGGTGGTCTCGCTGCGGATGCAGATAATGATATTCCGGTAGTGATTTTATTTCCTGAAGTGGAATTTAATCAGGAGGCGTTTGTTAAGAAGGTTAAAGAAAAAGTTGAAAGCTATGGCTACTGCTCGATTGTTGTTTCTGAGGGTGCGCATTGGCCAGATGGAAAGTTTCTTGCTGAACAGGGAACGCGCGATGCCTTTGGTCATGCGCAATTAGGCGGTGCAGCGCCCGTCGTTGCGAATATGTTAAAAGAAGCACTGGGTTATAAGTTTCACTGGGCCGTTGCGGATTACCTGCAACGCGCTGCCAGACATATTGCTTCTAAAACAGATGTTGAACAGGCTTATCAATTAGGTAAAGCCGCTGTTGAAATGGCGCTTGCTGGAGAAAATGCGGTGATGCCGACCATTGATAGAAAATCTGATCAACCTTATGTCTGGGAAATTGGCAAAGCAAAACTCGAAGACGTGGCAAATGTTGAGAAGATGATGCCGAAAGAGTTTATTACTGACGATGGTTTCGGTATTACTGAAGCTTGCCGACGTTATTTAACACCATTAATTGAAGGCGAAGATTATCCGCCTTACGAAAATGGTTTGCCGAAATACGTGACCTTAAAAAATAATCCTGTTGCGAAAATTCTAAATACTGATTTTGAAATATAAACCAGACATAGACCAGATATAAAGCAGCATGACAGTAAAACTCTACTATGCGCACGATCCAATGTGCGCTTGGTGCTACGCATTTAGGCCGGTGTTTGAAGCGCTAATTCTCAAGCTGCCAGATCAGGTTGAGGTCGTGCATTTGCTCGGTGGCTTAGCCATTGATACTGATGAGCCTATGCCGGACGATATGCGTGAATTTATTCAAACTAATTGGTATAGAATTGAGAAAGAAGTGCCGGGAACAACGTTTAATCATGATTTCTGGCAACACTGTCAGCCGCGCCGGAGTACTTATCCTGCTTGTCGTGCTGTTATTGCTGCGCGACAGCAAGGCGCCGAATTTGATCTGGAAATAATCTGGGCAATACAGCAGGCTTATTATCTACAAGCCCGAAATCCTTCTGATAGTAGTACATTAACTGAATTAGCAGCAGAGATTGGTTTGAATAAGGACAAATTCAGTGAAGATTTGCAATCAAAAGAAACAGATGAAGTGTTACGACAGGAAATAAAACAGTCGCGGCAGATGGGCTTAAATACTTTTCCGAGTTTGCTATTAGCCTTGCCCGACCAGCAAATCAACATAGAGCTAGATTATATTGATGCAGATAGCATGGCTAAAAAGATAAACCAACACCTTATATAACTGAAATAATTATCTTTTTCTGCCATGTTAAGGTAAATCGCTAGATTTATCAGTTATACTGATATTTACCTTAGGCGATATATGGAATCACTTAAGGGAGTCGCTTTAGACATATTCAATAATAAGAATTATTAGATTCGGAAGTGCTAGATGGCTGATAGCTTAATTGGGGAAATTATCGCCTGTCATGAGTGCGATCACCTGCATCACTATGAATTAATTCCGGTTGGCGCAAAAGCCAATTGTCTGCATTGTGGCAATTTACTCTATCGACATGTGCCGGATTCATTAAACCGAAGTTTGGCTTTATATATTACTGCGCTGATTCTTTTCATTATTGCTAATACTTTTCCTTTCCTATCGCTAGAACTTGGCGGACGAGTTGTAGAAAACATTCTCTTTTCCAGTGGTTGGGCCATGTATGAAATGGGTATGGGCGAACTCGGCGTACTTATTTTTCTGACCAGTATCTTTTTTCCTTTGATTGTAATAGTCGGCATGATTTATCTACTCATCCCCGCTTGTTTAGGAAAAGTCGCGCCCTATATGGGAACAGTCTATCGACTTGTTAATGCCTTGCTGCCATGGAGTCTGGTTGGTGTTTTTATGTTGGGTGTATTAATAGGCATTGTTAAGTTACAGGACTTAGCCAATGTTATTTTCGGCCCGGCTGTTGTTGCCTTATCTTTATTGTTGCTTGTTTATACTGCTGCGCGAGCGAGTTTTAATCCGCATGAATTCTGGTCTATAAGCGGGCATGAGTCTCCTGACTTAACAAGTGATGAGGCAAAAAATAAAACAATATTAAACTGCCATACTTGCGGTTTTCTTAGTATTGAAACAGATGAACATCAACACTGTATTCGTTGCAATACGCCGTTACATCATCGCGTTAAAAACAGTTTGGAAACAACTTGGGCATTAATATTAACGGCTGTTATTTTATTAATCCCGGCAAACCTTTATCCGGTCATGACAGTGATTCGTTTTGGTCAGGGTGAACCAAGTACGATTTTAAGTGGTGTGATGCACCTCATTGCTGCCGGTATGTATGGTTTAGCTTTAATTGTATTTGTTGCCAGTATTGTTGTGCCGTTTATGAAATTAATAACGCTGGCTTTTTTATCAATCAGTGTGCAAAAAAAATCATTATGGCGACCAAAGGATCGGACATTGCTTTATCGTATTACCGAAGTTGTTGGTGCCTGGTCCATGGTTGATATATTTCTTGTTGGTTTGTTATCAGCGCTAGTTAGTTTGGGTAGCTTGTCGACGATAAGGCCGGGTATTGGTGCGATATTCTTTGCTGCTGCTGTCGTAGTGACGATGTTTGCGGCGCAAAGTTTTGATTCCCGATTGATATGGGATAATGTTAGAGAAAAACAAGAATAAATAGAGTAAGAATGGAAATCTCAAGCCCAAAAGTAAATAAGCGATCCGGCCCTTCAATTGTCTGGATAATTCCTGTCGTGACATTATTAGTCGGTACTTGGCTTGTATTCAAAACACTTTCCGAGCAAGGCCCCCTAGTTAGTATCAGTTTTAAAACAGCAGAAGGTATCGAGGTTGGTAAGACAAAAATTAAATATAAAAATGTTGATATTGGTACCGTCGAAGATATTAGGTTCAGTGATGATTTTTCCAATGTCATATTAACGGCTGAGTTTAATCAAGGATCAGAAAAGTTTTTAAAGCGCAGTACTCGTTTTTGGGTTGTTAAACCTCAACTTGGTTTACAGGGCGCAACCGGTTTGAGCACATTAGTTTC
>JBMZNW010000022.1:0-5075 GCA_049619915.1 Gammaproteobacteria bacterium | reverse complement strand
TATATTGAGATTGAGCCTGGCCCCGGTGCTGATCAACGCCATTTTGTTGGTCTGGAAAAACAACCTGTTGTTAAAGCGGACGAACAAGGCGTTGAAGTGACACTAGTTACGCAAAAGCTTGGATCAGTAGATCTAGGCTCACCTATTTATTATCAAGGCTTGCTTGCCGGTGAAGTGCTAGGACACGAACTGGGTAATGATCGAAAGAGCGTATACATACATGCTTTTATAAAAGATCCGTTTGATCAACTTATTCGTGGTAATACTAATTTTTGGAATGTCAGCGGTATTAATTTATCAATGGGTGCTGATGGTTTTAAAGTACGAACAGAATCAATTCGTTCGATGATATATGGTGGCATTGCGTTTGATACGCCGGAAACATTAGAGCAAGCGACGACAGATATAGATAACCTTGTTTTTACTTTGCACGATAATTTTGAATCAATTCAGGAAAATTCCTATACCCGTAAGCTGAAGTTCATGATGTTTTTTGATAGCTCTGTTCGAGGTTTATCAATGGGTGCGCCCGTTGAGTTTAAAGGTATTAAAGTTGGTTCGGTTCTTGATGTAAGACTTGAGTTTGATAATGAAGACACGAGCTTTCGTATTCCGGTATTAATAGAGATCGAGCTACAACGGATCATCGAACGCGGGAACGAAGAAAGTAGCTCTACTTATGAAACGCTTAATAAGTTAGTTGAAAGAGGTTTAAGAGCAAGATTACAAACAGGCAGTTTATTAACCAGTCAACTTTATGTTGATCTTGATATGCACCCGGGCACGCCAATTAATATCAGCGGCGAAGAAACATTATTTCCTGAATTGCCTACCTTAGCATCAACAAACTTTGGTGCGATTACAGCATCAGCTGAAAGTTTGTTAGCGAAGTTTAATGCGATTGATATTCACGAAGTAACAAATGTAATACTGAGCACAATAAAAAATGTTGATGAAACTGTTAGCAATGTTAATGAGTTGATTTCAATACCTGGACTTCCGCAAGCAATAGAAAACATGAAGGTATCTTTAAGCAATTTTAAAAGTATTATGCAAAAAGTGGATGGTTCTAATATACAAGAGGCTATCAATGCAGGTCATTCTGCTTTAGAAAGCTTAACGGTGACATTGGATAAAACCAATAATGTTCTGGAGCCTAATTCGCCAGCTCAATATAACTTAATTAAATTAACCGGCGAGTTGGAAGAAACAGCGCGTTCAATTCGATCATTAGTAGAAACATTGGAACGTAATCCGCAGGCTTTAATTTTTGGCAAAGGAAATAAAGCCAAAGAGGAGTAACGAATCATGCTAAATCAATACACTAAATTACTTTTGTTATTGCTTATTACAGGTTTCCTGAGTGCTTGTATTGGTGGCGGCGCGACAACGCCAACGCGTTATTATTTACTTGATCCGGTTGAATACACTGGCGATTCGGTTAAAGCAACCAGGCCATTAAAAATAGAAATCCTTGATTTGCAAATACCACAGTATCTGGAACGTTTTCAAATTGCTTCGCGTAGTAGCGAAAGTCGTCTGGAGTTTTCGGATGAAAACCAATGGGGCGAAAACCTGCGTAAGAACTTGCTCCGTAGTATGGCAAGAAATTTATCAAGAATATTATCAACCGATGATGTCGGCACGCCATTAAATCGTTCTTCTTCATTAGCTGATTATCGTATACAGATACATATAGAACAGTTTGAATTGGATGTTGATGGTCGCGTTAAGCTTTTCGCACGATGGCAACTTTCTAATGTTGCAAACAGAGCTGAAGGCTCCAAGGTTTCAAGTATTAGTCTTCAAAGCGAGACTAAAATTGAAGCAGATGATTACGATCAAATAGTCGCAGCAATGCGAGCATTATTTGGTGAGCTTAGTTTGCGTATTGCCGATAGCATAATTGAACAAGAAAGCTAGCTTGAATTAAATGAAACACTTCTCTCAACATCAATACCTCTTCTCCATAGTTTTGCTGACAACAGCTTTTTTTGCTGATGACGGGATGGCGATGATTGATAGTGAAACGACTGGCGCAGAAATCATGCAACAAGTGCAAATGCGCCATCAGCAGTTTCCCTACATCTATGAAGAACAATCCATGATGATGCAGGATAGAAATGGTGAGCGTGATACGCGTAAGGCAAGACGTTATTCAAAAGTTGAAGAAGATGGAACCGTTCGCTTTTTGTTGTTGTTTGATTACCCGGAAGAAGTAAAAGGTGTTGCTTTGTTAGCGAGCCGTGATCCAAGTGGACATACGACAAAACATATTTATTTGCCTGCTTTAGGAGAACGGTTGATCGAGAGCACAGGCGAAGGCAGTAATGATAATTTTCTTGGTACTGATTTTTCTGTAGAAAATCTTACTGGTGAAATGATGGGTGAGCATTTTTATCAGCGACGTAACAATGCAGTAATAGAAGGCGCTAAACATTTTGTGCTGGATGTTTATATGCTTGAAGATGAACAAAGCAAGGAGCAAATATTACGACGACACTTTATCCGAGAAGATAATTTATATATCACACTAACACATCATTTTGACAAACAAGGTCGACTTTCGCGCGTACAAAGTCATCATGATTTAAGGGCTGTTGATGGTGAGATGTGGCGCGCCAATATGATTTTAATGGAAGATAAAAAACAAGATCATCAGTCTTTAATAAAAATAACACGCCGTGTTTTTTCTCATGATTATGTGCCAGCGGAAGTGTTCACAGCGGAATGGTTGTATGAGAATTATCCTTATATTGAGCCACAGGCAAAACCAGAGTCTGAAGACGATCAGATTAATCTACCTGAATTAATTACTGAGGAAGACATGCAATGATAATGCAAATGTGCATGTTAGGTTATAAGCACCGTCTTCCTGTAACGTTATTTATCTTGATCGTTACTTTGTTTGCCTTGTCAGGTATGCAGCAACTTAAAATCGACACGGGCATTGATACTTTAATCCCGGCTGATGATCCTGGTCGTCAAATTTATCAAAAGGTGATGGGTGAATTTGGTACAGATAATAAAACGATTATCTATATCAAAGATAAAAACTTATGGTCGACAGATAAACTCACGCGTCTTGAACAACTTCATTTAGCTATTGAAAAAATCAAAGGCGTTACTCGGATTGATGGTCTTTTTAGTTTGCATACGGTGCATGGTGTTGATGGAAAAATAATTTCCCGGCCTGTGCTTCGCTCTGCACCAAAGACAGAAGAAGAAGCACTTACTGCTAAACAAAGTGCTTTGGCAAACCCGTTATATATAGGTAACTTCTTTTCTGATGATGGTAATGTTACTGCATTAATGATTTCTGTTGTCGATAGCGATGATAGAAATGATTTTAGCCGCATTATTTATCAAGCTTTTGAAGATGAGCTTGAGTTATATCAATCTGACTTTGAATACATTACGCAGGTTGGTCCGCCAAGAATTAATGCTGAGTTAAAGCAAAGCCTGTCTGAAGACTTCATGTTGTTAGGGCCTTTGTCTGCCTTTATTCTGGTTGTTTCTATTTTATTATTTATGCGTAGCTGGTTATCGGCCTTAGTGCCATTAGTCACTTCCGCACTAACTATAATTTGGACTTTCGGTTTATTAGGCTGGCTTGGTATTCCATTAAATATATTAAGCGCAATGATTCCTTCTCTGATTATTGTCATCGGCTCAACAGAAGATACGCATTTAATGTCCGCTTTTTTTCGAGGCCTAGATGAGAATCAAGATGATGAAAATGAAAACGAAGCCTTAGAGTCAGGTAAAAAACAAGCATTACAATATATGGCGAAGCATATTGGTTTGCCGTTGGTGTTAACCGTATTAACAACCACATTAGGCTTTGCCAGTAATCTGTTTAGTAATATTGGCTTAATACAACATTTCTCACTTGCTGCAACGTTTGCCATGTTGGCAAATGGCCTGATAACAATTCTTGTTTTACCGTTAATGTTGAATTTATTTGCTTCAAATAAAAATACAAGTCTTGTTAAAAACAAAGAAACGAATACATTGCCTAATCGCGTCATGCGTTTGTTCCGTTTTTCTCAGGATCGTTTTCCTGTTTTGACATTATTGTGCACCTTTGCACTTTGTGTCTTCTTTGTTTTTCAGGCAGCCAAGCTTTATGTCACTAACGATCCTTTATCTTATTTTCAAAACGATCGTCCTTTGATTAAAGATGTTAAACGGATCCATGATGATCTTGCTGGAGTTAAAATATTTTTTATTTCGCTTGAATCAAAACAAGCAAAAGCGTTTCAAAAACCAAAAAATATACAAAAGCTGGTAGACATTCAGTCGTTTCTTGATCAGCAAGGTGTCTATGATCGAACTATATCTTTAGCCGATCATTTGAAATTTATAAATCGCGAATTTCGTAATACGGGTTCAGAAGGTTCTGTGCCGGAAACACAAAATCTGATTGCACAATACCTTATGTTTTTCCATCGCAGTGATCTGGATAGTTATGTTAGCCATGACTATAGCCGTGCAAATATTGTTGTCAGGCATAATATTTCTGATTCACATACATTAAACCAATATGTTAGTGAATTAAGAGACGTACTGGATACTGTTGTTGGCCCTGAAATGAAGTCTTACGTTGTTAGTGAAAACCTGATGGTGAATCATGCAGCGGAAAGCTTAATGGTTGCGCAGGTAAAAGCATTAGTTGTATTGCTGACACTTATCTTTTTAATTATGTCTGCAATGTTTACTTCCTTTAAAGGCGGTTTCATTGCGCTGATTCCAGCCATCATTCCTATTACATTAATGTTTGGCATCATGGGTTATTTCAATATTCCTTTAAACCCGGGAACAGCAATGGTTGCTGTTATTGCAATAGGTATTGCCATAGATGGCACGATACATTTGCTTGCGCGTTATAATGAGCTTTGCCGTCGTAGTTCGGATTATGTCGGCGCAGTAAATACCGCTGTGCGAGAGGAAGCAACGCCGCTGATCGTTTCCAGTCTTGCGCTTGCTTTTGGTTTTGGTGTTTTAATTTTTTCTAACTTTTCTATTGTTGCACAGTTTGGTGCTTTAGCCGCCGCAACGATGCTGTTTTCAAT
>JBMZNW010000021.1:264-13859 GCA_049619915.1 Gammaproteobacteria bacterium | reverse complement strand
TCAGTCCTCTGCTCTACCGACTGAGCTACCTGGCCATTGTGATGACGGACAAAAAAGACGCGTATTAAACCGGTATAGTTGAACCACGTCAAGTTAGACTTTATTTCTCCGGTTCGACAAACTCTTTTGGCGCTTCAGAGCCTTCGCCGAAGAAGTATTTTTCCATCTCTTCTTCAAGGAATTTGCGCGCTTTTGGCTCGATGGGGGTTAATCGATATTCATTTATCAACATAGTCTGGTGGCCCAACCACATTTGCCAGGCTTCCTTTGAAACCTGCTCGTATATACGTTTTCCAAGATCTCCGGGGTAGGTTGGTGCTGCCAGACCTTCTCCCTCTTTATCTAATTTAATGCAATGTACTGTGCGACTCATTCAACCACCATTTGTTTGTTATTTAACGCTTTTAACATCGAAACTACCGGAGCAGGTAAACCTAACTCAGGAGTCTGGTCCAGACTCAACCATGTCGATTTTCCAGCATCTTTCGCTATTAATGCCTTACCTGCTAATTTGATATGAACAGGTTGTATTATCAAATGAAAATGGCTGAAAGTATGCTTAAAGCGCTTATATTCTGTTTGTTGTTCTATTTTGGAGCCATATTGTGTTTTAACTTTATTCGCCATCTCTTCTTTTGAAGAAAACTCCGGAAAACACCAAAGACCGCCCCAAATTCCAGTCGGAGGACGTTGTTGCAATAACAACTCGCCATCAGGATTTTCTATGATAGCAAATACCGTTTCTTTATTCGGCATTATTTTTTTCGGTTTTGAACCCGGAAAATCATGCTGTCTCTCCGCTTTTCTGGCGAAACAATCTGACCTTAATGGGCATTGCAGACAACTAGGATTTCTACGAGTACAAATAGTCGCCCCCAGATCCATAATCGCCTGTGTATAGTCTCTAACTGAAGTCTTAGGCGTATGGTGTTCTGCATAAAGCCAAAGCTGCTGTTCTACTTTCTTCTGCCCGGGCCAGCCTTCAACACCGTGAAAGCGGCTCAAGACACGTTTCACGTTACCGTCCAAAATGGGATGACGTTCACCTCTGGCCTGAGCCAAAATCGCGCCCGCAGTTGAACGCCCTATTCCGGGAAGTGCAATAATTTCATCAAGCGTTTCGGGAAAAGCAGCTTGATAGTCATTGGCAATAATATTTGCCGCTTTATGTAAGTTTCTTCCCCGAGCGTAATATCCTAATCCCGTCCAAAGATGTAATACATCATCTATCTTCGCTGCTGCTAATGTTTTCACATCAGGGAAAGCCTGCATGAAACGTTCGAAGTAAGGAATAACCGTTGCAACCTGTGTCTGTTGCAACATGATCTCAGAAACCCAGACTCGATAAGGCGTTTGATCTTTTTGCCATGGCAAATCATGCCGCCCCGATTGTTTAAACCAGCTTAACAGCCTCTCTGAAAATTGCTCATCAGCCACAATAGCTAACGATTAAAATAACTTATCAAATAATTTTTTAGCGCCTTCATTTATAAGCTCATCAACCGGATCGGCTGGCGCAGCTTCTTGTTGTTGCTGTTGTTGTTGCGGCGCAGCCTCTGTCTCCTGTGGAGCTGGTGCCGAACCTTCTTTTTTCAAACCGATTCCTTCAAACAATTTATCAACAACGGCTTTTTTCACGATTGTTCCGGCGATTGCTTCAACATCGGGTTTACAATTTGCATCAGCAATTTTTCCCTTACATTTTATTGGTACTTCATGACCACCAATATTAAATGTTTTTTCTCCTTGTTTTACACGGGTTGCATCGGCTTTAGCTACCAATGTGTACTTCCATGTTTCATCCTTAAGGTTTAACAACATGCCTTTACCCGTCACATTAAAACCTGAACCTAACATAAGTAAGTCTTGGTTATTGATAATGCCATTATTAATATCAAGCGTTGCGGTTAATTTTTCGAATTCGGTTTTTTCACCCGGATCAGGTTTACCAAATTTTTTGCTTTCGATCATGAGCTCAACTTGGTGTAAAACGCCTTTTACATCGACACCAAGCAAGGTACCTTGCTCAAATAAGATATCACCTTTACCTGCCAACTTGTTTCTGAGTGTGTTGACATCAGCCCCGCTAGAATTTAGTGCCAGATTAATATTAGCTGTCCCTTTTGCGTTTGCTGAACCAACGACATCATTCAAAAGAGGCTCTACTTGAACACCACTTAATTTTGTATTTATAGCTAACTTTGGAAGCTTACCTTTTGCATCAAGTTGAATATCACCATCATACGCACCTTCATAGAGTTTTGCCTTTGCAGGCGCTAATTTAATATCACCTTTATCAGCACGAATACTCAACTCCATATCCGATAACTTTGCATTGGAGATAGTTAATTGCCCCATGACAAAATCACCTTTCACTTTTATCGCGCGTAAGGTATCAACTGGCAAACCTGTTGCAGCACCAACAGCAACGGCTTCCGGTGTTACCGGTTTCGCATCCGTCTTAGGTGGTATATAGCGATCAGCATTTAATTTATCGACACCCAAGCCAAACTCAATATCTAAAGGAGATAGTCGTTTAATATTAATATCGCCTTGTAATTTCGTTTCATCGAGTTCCGCTTTAAGATCTTTCAGCGCTAAACTCGAAGTTGTACCAGAAAACGACGTAGCAATACCAAATTTTTGTAACACTTTCGGATCCGAAGTTTCCGGCAACTTTTTATTTAAAGACTTCATAAACTGGCGCAAATTAAATGGCGCAACAGCAATGTCTCCAGATAAAGCCGGCGCTGTTTTAAACTTTGTTGCTTTAATATTACCGTTTACATCAAGACCTAAGCCTTTTATTTCCAAACCGCTTAAGTTAAAAACTTCTTTATCAAGATTGATGTCGGAATCCGCTTTAACGCTTAATTTAACTGGCGAGCCGGGAATATTTCTTCCGGAAAAAACACCTTCAAGCGAAAACGGTTTTAAACTGAAATTGCTGGCATTGCCATTAATACCTGTATTGATATTAATTGATTTCACAACCTGAGCGACATCAGCTTGGCCAATCGCAGACAATAATGACTTAGGACTTTTACTGTTAACACTAATGTTGCCACTTAAGCTGCCATTATTGCTTTGAATATTATTCCCTTTTAATTTACCTGCGACATTAAAACCAAATGCATTTGCATTAAGCGTCGGTAAATCAATTTTACCTGCTGAAATATCCGTATCGAACTGCGTATTAATATCGAAAGCTTTATCTTTCAGTTTGGCGAGCTTATTACTCAACTGCGTATCGCCGCCTTGTAAGCTAGCAGCAATTTTCATCAGTAATGGCAAATTAGGCCCTTTCGCTTTTAGTGTTCCGCTTAACGCCGGCACATCCGCATTAAGTTTTGCTGCCTTTAAATTACCACTGGCTGTCATGCCTAACGCATTAACAGACAAACTCGGTACAGTAATTACTTTTGCATCGGAGTCTGTATTAAATGTCGTATCGACAGAAAAGTTTTTCGATACAGAGGAAAGTTGTTTTTTAAGTAATGTAACTTCTTTACTGTCTAGGCCTTTGAATTGTGCCGCAATCGAAACTAATAAAGGGAAGTCTTTACCGTTTGCTTTTATCGCACCATTTATTTCAGGCAGATCAGAATTTATTTTCTTGCCACTAATATTCGCGCTTGTTGTTAAACCTAATGCATCAATAGAAACCGCGGGAACATTAATAACGCCTGCTTTTAAATCAACATCAAAATCACTGCTGATATCAAATGGTTTAGGCGCAGCATTTAATTGTTTCGAGAGAGAAGCTACATTCTCTTTATTATCGCCCATAAACTGCGATGCAATTTTTATTAATGCTGGTAGATCGGCACCTGCCGCTTTTATTTTACCTTTCGCAGCCGGTGATTCTGATCCCAAATTACGACCATACACTTCTGCATTAATCGTGTTACCTAAAAGTGCAATATCCAATTTACTCAAATCAACATCATTGCGGTTTGTATCGACATCAAAGGCAGTATTGATGTCGAATGACTTATCAGACATTTTTGCTATCTGACTGGCTAGAGGTTCAACTTCAACTATTTTTAAAAGTTGCGCCAGATTTTTACCTTTAATATTAATCTCACCTGTAATTCCCGGCTTACCAGAAAGAATAGCTGAGGCATTAACTTTTCCTTGTAACTGCGTATCGAAGGCATTCAGATCAAGAGCATTAATTTGTGCTGTTTCTTTATCAAGGTCAACGCTAATTTCTGAACTGAGCTTAACAAGTGCTTGGCCACCAGGAATCTCCTTACCTTTAACATTCGCTTCCAACATCATCGGTTTTAATAACAACACATCGCCATTATCTTCGTAAGCAACGGTACCGTTAAATTGAACAGCAGCCGATAAAGCAGGTTTAGAAGCAGCCAGAGTTAAATCGGCGGCAAGGTTTATCGGTTCGCCAAACTTTAATTCGCCAGTGCTAATATTGGCATTGCTTACTTTGTATTGAACACCTTGTTGTTGATCATCCCAAACAACATTGGCATCTTTAATATCAATGCCGCCCAACACTAACGCAGCTAATGGCGAAGGCCCTCCGCTTTTTTCAGCACCCTCTTCTGGCTTGACGAGATCATCCCAGTTCGTCACGCCTTGTTCATTCTTTGCTAAATTAATCGTCGCGCCATGCAAAATAAAAGTATCCATTTCTACTTCTTTGCGAAGTAAAGGTAGTAATTTAACTCTGGCATTAACATTCTTCGTTTGCAGAAACGGTTTATCAGCAAAACCTTTTGCATTGCTCAACGTAATACCCGCGACATCCAAACCTAACCACGGGTAATAAGTTAAATTAATGTCACCTTCTATCTGAATATCACGCCCAGTTTCTTCCTTTACTTTATTCGCAATTGATTCTTTGTAATCATTAGGATCAATATAGACCAATGTAATAACAAGAGCAGAGACAACCAATACAACCATCAAGCCGATTGCGAATCCTATTTTTAGCAATAATTTCATTTATATGATTTCCAAATTATTCATTAACTATTTTTTCGAGACGTTTAATTGCAAGTTTAACCTGCTCCGGTGCCGTACCACCAACATGATTTCGGGCGGCAACAGAACCTTCCAGTTCCAATACAGCAAAAACATCGTCTTTAATGACATCACTGAATTGTTGTAATTCAGGCAAGGTCAGTTCAGCTAACGCCTTACCTTGTTGAATAGCGAAATGTACCGTCTTGCCGACGACTTCATGCGCATCTCTAAACGCCAGCCCATTCACCACTAAATAATCCGCCAGATCGGTTGCCGTAGCAAAGCCAGACGCCGCCATTTGATACATGGCTTCTCTATTAACGGTAATCGTCGGTATTAATCCAACATAGGCAATCAAACACATTTTGACCGTATCTATCGCATCAAACAGGCTTTCTTTGTCTTCCTGATTATCACGGTTATACGCTAACGGTTGACCTTTCATTAAGGTCAATAAAGCCATCAAATCGCCATAAACACGACCTGTTTTACCACGGACTAATTCAGGAATGTCCGGGTTCTTCTTTTGCGGCATGATAGACGAGCCGGTACACCAAGAATCGCCCATATCGATAAAACTGTTCGCCTGCGACATCCACAGCACCAATTCTTCTGAAAAACGCGATAAATGCATCATGATCAGACTAGCCGCCGCAGAAAATTCAATGGCGAAATCTCTGTCACTGACCGAATCGAGTGAATTTTGCGTAACGCCATCAAAACCTAATTGCTCAGCAACAAATTCCCTATCGATTGGATAGCTGGTTCCGGCTAATGCCGCCGAACCAAGCGGCAACAGATTCAATCTTTTTCGGCAGTCCTGCAATCGTGCCCTGTCGCGCAACAACATTTCTGCCCAGGCTAATAAATGATGGCCAAACGTCACCGGCTGTGCAGATTGCATGTGTGTAAAACCGGGCATAATGGTATCAGCCTGCTCAGCCGCCAAGGTTAATAGCGCATTTAATGCTTCATTTAATTTCTCACATATTTGATCAATTTCATCTCGCAGATACAAGCGAATATCTGTTGCTACCTGATCATTTCTTGAACGACCGGTATGTAATTTCTTGCCGACATCACCAATTTCTTTTACCAACGCCGTTTCAATATTCATGTGTACGTCTTCCAGCGCGGTTGACCATTGAAATTGATTGGCACTAATAAGCGACTCAATTTTTTCCAGCCCCTGAACAATCTGTTCGCTTTCCTGTTGCGTGATGACATCGACTTTCGCCAACATACGGACGTGAGCTATTGAGCCCATAATGTCATAATGGGCTAAACGTTGATCATAGGAGACCGATTCCGTGAATATTTCGACAAATTCATCGGTTGGCGCTGAAAATCTTCCACCCCAGGGCTTTTCCGAGGTTTTTTCTCTTTGTTCTGAAGTCATAATTCAATGTTTTAGTTTTTATAATCGATAAGTATAAACGCAATCTGGCGATTTTAGATGGCAAAATTGAACAAACAAGACAATAGCAGTTTTCTGCCAAACTTTTGCAGTACAGAAGTGATATTTGTTGTTGTTCTCAGTGCTGAACTATTAGCAATAGTATTATCGCTGGCACTGCCAATTTATTCGAGAGATATTCTATTTGATCTGGCAATGAATTCACTCTTTGTGCAGTGGGTTTCTCTAAGCTGCATCGGACTACTTTGTATCCTGAAACGCCACTTTGCCAATCTTTCTGAAAAAAAAGCCGCCACCGTTAGTTATCTGACCATCCTGTTAGTGTCATTTATTATTTCTGAACTGGCTTGGTGGTCATTATACGTTTACCCGAACAACATCGTAGCTACGCGTGATTTACACCTTTTGTTCCTATTACGTTCGATGGGTATCGCGGCAATAGTCGGCGCGGTTGTATTACGTTACCTGTATGTACAGCACCAATGGCGAAAAAATATTGAAGCGACGGCAACGTCTCGCTATCAAGCCTTACAATCTAGAATACGACCGCATTTTTTATTCAATTGTATGAATACCATTGCCAGCCTGACTCGCAAGTCACCGGAACTGGCCGAGCAATCCGTTGAAGATCTGGCTGATTTATTTCGCGCCAGTTTATTAGAACCGACAGAACTGTATAAAATTTCTGAAGAATGGAAATTATGCCGACATTATTTACGCATAGAAACCCATCGTCTTGGTGAAAGATTAATTGTTGATTGGGATATTGATGCACTACCGGACGATGCACTATTGCCTCCACTAACGCTTCAACCGTTATTAGAGAATGCGATTTATCATGGCATTGAACGACTTGCTGAAGGCGGCACTATTACAATTAAGGGAGAATTAATGAATGATGAAATACGAATTAAATTCACTAATCCTGTTCCTCCTGCAGAAATCGAAGATGATCATAAAGGTAATAAACACGCACAGGAAAATATTCGCCAAAGACTAAACACTTTATTTGGTGATAACAGCACTTTAAAAATTAACGCTATCGATAATCAGTACTCTGTTGAGTTATCACTGCCTTATAGAACCTTATGAAAGTTTTAATCGTCGACGATGAACTATTAGCGCGGGAAAGACTGCATGATCTGACTGTTGAGCTTTATCCTGACGTTATTACGCTTGAAGCTTCGAACGGCATGGAAGCGTTGGAAAAAATTAATAAGCATCACCCTGATATTGTCTTACTCGATATCCGCATGCCCGGCATGGACGGTCTTGAAGTCGCAAATCACATTTTACAACTGGAAGAAAAAAAACCGGCTATTGTTTTCACAACGGCCTATCAGGACCATGCGATTAGTGCATTTGATGCCAATGCAGTTGATTATTTATTAAAACCTATAAGAAAAGAACGGCTTAATACAGCAATAGAAAGAGCCGCTGTTGTAAGCCAAACTCAATTAACATCGATACATAAAGAGGAAAAGAACGCTTCAGCACGCACACATCTCAGTGCAATGGTTCAAGGCGACTTACAATTAGTCCCAATAGAAAATATTTATTTCTTTAAAGCCGATCAAAAATATGTCTCTGCTGTCTGGCAGGGAGGCGAATTATTACTTGATGAGTCACTGGCATCGCTTGAAGCCGAATTCTCAAAAGATTTTATGCGTATTCATCGCAATGCACTGGTTGCAATTAATCATGTTGATAGCTTAAGTAAAACCAGCGATGGCCAACATGTTATTAAAATCTCGGATATGTCGGTTGAACTTGCTATCAGCCGCCGACATCTTTCCGAAGTAAAAAAAGTACTTAAGTCACACTAGCGATTTCGCGTGCTGCGGCGAGCAAAGCCAACCTTGCTAAAACGCCGTAAGTATAAAAACGATTCTGATGACAATCCGTATCTTGTGCTGGATCAGGTGAGATACAAGAATCATCAAATGCTAATTGTTCAAAGCGCATGCCCGGAGCATTTAAATTCTGGCTGGTAGAACGCTTTTCATGAACACGATAAAAACCACCGACGACTTGATGATCGAGCATATAAACCACAGGTTCTGCCGCAGTATCACCTTCGCCCCAGGTTTCATGTGTATAAACACCTTCCTGGATAATGACTTGCGTGACTTTTTGTCCTTCTTTAGTTGTCGCCATCTTGGTTCTTTCTTTACGATTTAGTTCGACAATTTCATCTGGGCTTTTAACTGTCATGACACCCATGCCGTATGTTCCAGCATCGGCTTTCACCATAACAAACGGTTCACTTTTGACATCATGTTCTTCGTACTTCTTCTTAATCGCCGTTAATAATGATTCAATATTTTTTGTTAAACATTCGATGCCGTCGCGTTTCATGAAATCAACCTGTCCACAATTACGAAACATCGGGTCAATTAACCAAGGATCAATATTAATTAAGCTGGCAAATTCCTGAGCAACGCGTTGGTAAAAACTAAAGTGATCTGATTTTAGCCGGGTTGACCAGCCCAGACCCATAGGTGGAGTAATTGGTTGCTCTATATTATTTAGTAGTTCAGGCACACCGCTGGCCAAATCGTTATTCAATAGAATCAGATCCGGATTAAAACCTTCAGTAACAACTCGATCACCATCACGAGAAACAGGCTCAAGGACAACTACTTTTGAAGACTTCAGATCAATCTTCATCGGACTTTCCAGCTCCGGCATTAAACTACCGATTCGAGTTTCAAACCCGGCTTTTTCAATCATTGATTGAAGGCTGGCAATATTTTCTAAATAAAATAAATTTCGCGTGTGGTTTTCAGGAATAATTAGGACTTTATCAATCGGCTGACCTATATGCTCTACAGCCATTTGTATCGCCTGAATACAAAGCGCTTCAAAGGCCGGGTTAAGGTTATTAAAACCAGCAGGAAACAAATTAGTATCAACAGGGGCAATTTTATAACCGGCATTGCGTAAGTCGACCGAAGCATAAAACGGGGCATGAGTTTCGCGCCATTCATTTCGAAACCAAGTTTCTATTGTCGCTTGATTATCAAGCATTGAACGTTCAAGGTTTTGAAACGGTCCGGTTAACGCTGTTGTAAGGTGAGGAACCTTCGCTATTTCATTCATTATTTTTTTAGACTTATTTATTAGCTTATTTATTTTATGGCAGAGTTATGAATATAGTGTTTATTAAACCTATTTCAAGTCGCCCCATAGTTGTTGTGCATTACTGAGCGCTGTCACTACTGCTGTCTCTGCTCGCAATATTCTTGGCCCCATATTAATTGAAATAGCGCCTTTGTTACATGCTTCTTGTATTTCACTTTCGCTAAAACCACCTTCTGGCCCAATTAGCATACTAAGATGATTACCTTCCAATTCGATTGATTGTAAAGATTGTTGACTATTAGGTTGCAATATTAACCTAGGGTTCGAAATATCTAATGACAAACAGTCACTAAATGAAACTGGGGGCACTAATTCAGGCAATCGACTCCTACCACACTGTTCTGCGGCACTGATTATGATATTTAACCAATGTGTCATTTTATTATCCAGCCGATCAGCTTGTAATTTTACATTACTAAATTCTGAGACAACGGGAACAATGGTATTAACGCCAAGTTCAACGGCTTTTTGGATTGAATAATCCATATGCTGACCGCGAGAAATGGCTAAACATAAGGTCACTTCTAGCGGTGATTCATTATCACATTGATATTTTTCTTTTATTTCTAATTCAGCATTTTTTTTGCTTAATGCAACAATAACGGCATCAAATTCATAGCCGGTGTTATTGAATAGTTTAATTGCAGCGCCTGTTTTCATTCTTAACACATGAGAAATATAGTGCGCTTTGTCTTTCCGTAATAAAACAGGTTCTCCCGCTGCGAGAGGCAAATCGATATAAAGTCGCGGTATTCTCATTCTTTAATTTACTAGCACTCATTTACGTTAGCGGATTCTGTTATGATAATACACTTTACAACTATTCGTTATTGCAAAGATAAGTATGATTAAGTCGATTAAAAATCTTTTTGAAGACCTGTTATCTGTTGATAAAGAACAAAATCAAAACAAACATACCGTCGAATTAGCCAGTGCAGTACTGATGATCGAAATCAGTCTGGCTGATGATCAAATTCACGATGAAGAACGCAGAGTGATAAAAGAACTACTAGGAAAATGTTTTGACCTGCAACAAGATAAAATTGATGAATTGATTAGCTTGGCCGAAAAAGAAGTCGACCATGCCGTTTCTTTGCATGACTTTACGCGATTATTAAACGAATCTTTTTCTATGCCAGATAAAATTAACGTGATCAAAAACCTTTGGCATGTCGCCTATGCTGACTCGGTTATTGATAAGTATGAGGAGTATTACATTAGAAAGGTGGCTGATTTACTCTATATTTCCCATACGGATTATATTCAAGCCAAATTAAAAGCAGCTGAGAGTTAAACTTTTGGTTCGAGCATTAACTGTATTAACTGATCTTCAAGCTCAATTCGCGTAGTCAACTCTTCACCTAGTTTCGACACATCTTGTGGAAACTCGCCAATGCTTCTATCTTCATTATCTGGATTGTATTTTTCGTCAAATGCCAGAGCAATTTGAGTTGATTGTTCAATACGCGGATAAATTTCTATAGCAAGACTTGAAATGGCTTTACGTCTTTCTTTACCTTCAGCAATACGTTCATACAAACCGAAATGACCTGCGGCAATATAATCGACTAAGACCTGTACAAATTCTTCAAGATCGGTGATTAATTGTTCTGTTTCTTGATGTGAACTATCTGATGAAACCTGTAATAACAATGTTAACAACTGATTACGCTCTTTCAGCATATGCTGTATCAGTTCTTGACTACCGGTACGCCGTTCTTGAATTTTGTTTAATTGCTCAGTCATTTTTTATAGCCTCACCTGACAAAAGACATCCAATGTTGGTTTATCGTTATTTTAGCGAGTTCCATGCCAATTATTATTTTCTACCATAATGCCACGACTAAAGCGCTCGTCAACCTTTAGCTAAAAGCATTTATAATAAAGAAACTATCTATCTGTAAATTCACTATATTTTTTAAATTCTTTATCGGATAGACTTTAAATATCGGTAAATTGACATGAGATGTGTCAGCAAATAATAATTAATAAAACAACCCTATAAATATAAAAGAACATAAAAATCAATAACATGGAAATACCAGGTTATAGAATAGAGAGAGAAATCGGCAAAGGCGGCATGGCCACAGTCTATCTAGCTGTGCAAGAGTCGTTGGATCGATCCGTTGTTCTGAAAATAATGGATAGAGTGCAACGAACGGCTTCAGAAGAAATGGCACAACGCTTTATGGACGAAGGTCGTATTGTTGCATCTTTACACCATCCCAATATCGTTACGATTTTCGATATTGGCCTTGCCGGCGAAGATCTTTATATCTCAATGGAGTATGTCCAAGGCGGCGACTTAAAAAAGCGCATGGAATCTCATGTAACACCAAAAACAGCGCTGGATATTATTGCAAAAATAGCCACGGCACTAGACAGCGCACATTCTCATAATGTGATTCATCGTGATGTAAAGCCAGCGAATATTCTATTTCGCGAAGACGGTACGCCTTTATTAACCGACTTTGGTATTGCCAAACAAACAGACTTCGACAAAGACCTGACTTCTACAGGTATTTTTCTTGGCAGCCCGAATTATGTCAGCCCGGAACAAGCGGATGGCAGAAGTGTTGACGGTCGTTCTGACATATACAGTCTCGGCTGTATATTTTATGAAATGTTAACCGGTTATAAACCTTATCACTCAGACTCAGTCATCGACATTGTTATTCAACATAAAACATCACCAGTACCTACATTACCGGAAAAGCTGTCAATCTATCAGTCTCTGTTAGATCGCATGATGGCAAAAAATCTTGATGATCGTTTTGCTAATGCACAGGAGATGCTAAAAAGCATCGCTAAACTTCAGGCATTGGAAAATACTGGCGAAGAAGAATTAGTACCTGACTTTGATATAACGGGTCAGGCGCCGCCCATTGAAGAAAAAGCAAAGCATAGTAAGAAGAAAATGAGCATTACACTTATTGTTTTATTAGTTCTTTCCTCTATCTTCTTTTTTGGTTTGCAATTTGTAGAAATAAAAATAAAAAGTTCGGAAACTAATATCGCAAAAGTTTCAACGAATAGCGTACTGCCACAAACAGCAATTGACCCAGCAAAAAATCTAGCAGAACAAACGATAGAAACGATTCAAACAGAACAAACCACCAGTAACAATGAAGAGATAACAACAAATACTACGATCACAGAAACTAGTGTCGAAGCAACAGAAACAACACCTAAACCGGCAGCTAAACCGAACAAACCAGCTTCCGAACAAGTCACACAAGCCCTAGCCTGGTTAGGCAAACAAAGTCTAGATGAATACAAACTAACTTATCCACCGAAAGATAATGCCTACTATTATTTTTCGCGTTTACTGGAATTACAGCCTAATAATCAGGCCGCTTATGAAGGGATACTCGCCATCGCCGACCGCTATGTTATTTTAGCGGAACGTTCGTTTGCGAATAATGAAATTGAAAAAACAAACACCTATATTGATATAGGCTTACAGATTAACCCGAGAAATGAAGCGCTTATTTCTATGCAGGAAATGGTTAAAAATCATAAAGTCGGAATCCTGGCAACAATAAAGTCTTTTTTCTAAATATTTATTCTAACACTTTTATTGAAGCGCTTCTCTGGCATTCTCAGATTGAGCAGCCTCCCAGTCAGCAATAATTTTACGTAACTCATCAAAATCCTGAATGCTGTCCTGTTGCTCTTCCTCTTCATCTTCCGGAAATAAAGTATCAGTTAGCAGCTTCACGGTGTCTTGTTCATCTAGCTCTTCAACTTCAGGAGCTTCGAGCTCGATGTCATTTTTTTTTCTGTTTTTGTTTTAATTCATTCGCCTTGGCAATCTTTTCTTCCGCTTTTTGCCTGTCTTTCTCTGCCTGAATAAAGGCTTCCTCTCTCAGCCGTTGACGTACTTCATCAGAAACTTCTATCCCGGTATCATCTATCAGCCGGCCATTTTCAAAAACAAAAATTCTCGGCCCACCCGAAACGCTACGATACCAGACAGGCGGTTTACCGGATAGTTGAGTTGTCTCAACTCCAGGCTCGACCCATTGATACATCCGCGCTT
>JBMZNW010000021.1:0-254 GCA_049619915.1 Gammaproteobacteria bacterium | reverse complement strand
GAGAAAAGTAAAAGAAAGATTAAAATTAAACGCATAATTTAGACCTTATAGATAACTCAATTATATGGCATAACTTGATAAATAACGTAAATATTATATCGGTTAATATAAGCCTAATGTTCAACTCCAATACACCTTAAATATGCATCTTCAAGTTTTTCTGTTTTATATTTCTCACAGCAATCTAATGGAGACCCATCAAAGCAAATTTGACCATTATGTAAAATAACAACACGATCACAAATACTTTCAAT
>JBMZNW010000020.1:0-13968 GCA_049619915.1 Gammaproteobacteria bacterium | reverse complement strand
TTTAATACGTTATTTATCAATCAGATGAAGAGTTATCATCTGTTCTTTCTTGTTGGATTCGATCGTATATTTCTTCTCTGTGTACAGCAACATCTTTAGGCGCATCAACACCAATGCGAACCTGATTACCTCTAATTCCTAATACTGTTACGTTGACCTCATCGCCAATCATTAACGATTCACCTACTCGTCGAGTTAATATCAACATCTCTATATTTCTCCTAATTCTTCCTCAAATCTTTTATTTATTAAAATTAAGTATAGTCCTAAAGTAAGCTGACTTCGGTTTAGTTTTGACCTGATTTTTAGTCTACTTTCAATATACAGTCAGCTTAAACTTACTTTTCCATATTTCCATTTTCCAAACCAAAAGCCGCGTGCAATGTACGGACTCCAAGCTCTAAATAGTTTTCGGCTACTACCACAGAAACCTTAATTTCAGATGTGGAAATCATCTGAATATTGATGCCTTCATCAGCCAATGTTCTGAACATTTTGCTCGCTATTCCTGCGTGTGAGCGCATACCAACGCCGACAACAGATATTTTAACAATTCTATTGTCGCCTGATACATCTTTTGCCTTTATTGCTTTCGCTGTTTCTTGCAAAATTGATAATGCTTTATCGTAATCTGAGCGATTTACAGTAAAAGTAAAATCAGTACTGTTATCCAAGCCGACGTTTTGCACGATCATATCAACTTCAATATTGGCATCGGCAATCGGCCCCAATATCTTCGATGCAATACCTGGATCATCGGGAACACCAACAACAGTCAGTTTTGCTTCATCTTTATTATGAGCAATACCTGATATCAGTGCTGCTTCCATATTTTCATCCTCATCAGTTATCAGCGTGCCGGGCCCATCTTCAAAGCTGGATAACACACGTAAATTCACATTATATTTTCTGGCAAATTCGACCGAACGAATTTGCAATACTTTCGAACCCAGACTCGCCATTTCCAACATTTCTTCATAAGTAATGAAAGGCATGCGTCTGGCATCCGTCACAATTCTTGGATCAGCGGTATAAACACCGTCGACATCAGTATAAATACGACATTCATCCGCCTTTAATGCAGCTGCCATCGCCACTGCCGTGGTATCCGAACCACCTCGGCCTAGTGTCGTGATGTTTCCGTCTTCATCTATACCTTGGAAACCGGCAATTACGACAACTTTTCCATCATTAAGTTGCTTATGTACGCGTGCATCTTCTATTTCAACAATGCGCGCCTTGTTATGCGCATCATCGGTTCTAATATGAACCTGCCCGCCTGTATAAGAAACAGCGGAATGACCTTTTTCTTCCAGCGCCATGCTTAATAATGCAATTGTTGCCTGTTCACCCGTAGACAACAACACATCAAGCTCTCTCGGCGTTGGCGCATCTGTAATACTTTTTGCCAAAGACACTAATCGATCTGTTTCACCACTCATCGCGGAGACAACAACAACAACCTGATGTCCTTGGTTCTTTGTTTCAATTACTTTGTCGGCAACAGCCTGAATTCGTTCAACTGTTCCTACCGAAGTGCCACCATATTTCTGGACGATTAATGCCATTACTTTATCAATTTAAAAAAGCGTGAGATTCTATCCGAAAGGCGAAGAGATAGAAATAGATGATTACTAAAAATCACTTGTATTAAAGGCTTTTAGTTATTTTACAAAGGAAAAGAAAGAGAACGTCTTATAAAAACGACTGATTTATAGACGCTATTTAAAATTTCTATTTTTAAAGTACTCAGGCTGAAAGCTTGTTTTTGATCCATTCTGGTACTTTTTCAAGCGCTGCCGGCAATGATTCAGGATCATTTCCGCCTGCCATAGCCATGTCTGGTCGCCCTCCACCCTTACCACCAACTTGTTGT
The DNA here is from genome assembly GCA_049619915.1 of Gammaproteobacteria bacterium. GTDB lineage: Bacteria > Pseudomonadota > Gammaproteobacteria > Eutrophobiales > Eutrophobiaceae > UBA7359. The sequence continues at coordinate 12,092 of JBMZNW010000020.1, read as the reverse complement.
GCAACAAAATTAACCAGTTCACCTGCCTTGATCAGATCCGTTTTATCTTTTGTTACACCTGCAACCAAATTAACTTTTGCATCACTCACTGTTGCAAAAAGCAACACTGCTGTTCCAAGTTTGTTTTTAAATTGATCAACTAAATCGCGTAATGATTTTGGATCAACACCTTCGAGTGATTTTGCAATGACCTTAACGCCTTCTATTTCAATTGCATCATCAAGCATTTCTGAACTTGCACTATTCGCTAACTTACCTTTAAGTTGTTCCAGTTCTTTTTCTAGCTTTCGAGATTTCTCTAATTGCTGAGATAGTTTTGTATCAACCATTTCAACATCGGTTTTTAGAAGTTCAGACATGCGCAGTAATTTATCTTCAGCACTTTTTATCCAGCCCAACGCGCCCATACCGGAAACTGCTTCAACACGTCGCACACCTGAAGCAATACCTGACTCTGAAATTATTTTGAATAAACCAATATCACCAGCACGCTCAACGTGTGTACCACCACATAGTTCCGTTGAGAACTCACCGCCAATACTTAGTACGCGAACAGTATCTTCATACTTTTCTCCGAACAATGACATCGCACCAGATGCTTTCGCTTTTTCCAACGACATCTCTTGAGTTCTAGATTCTGCGTTTAAAAGAATCTGAGCATTAACCAAATGTTCAATCTCTACTAATTCTTCTTTTGTTAGTGCTTCGCTGTGAGAAAAATCAAAACGCAAACGGTCATCGTCAACTAATGAACCTTTTTGTGAAACATGTTCACCTAAAACACTTCTTAGTGCCGCATGTAATAAATGCGTCGCAGAGTGATTACGCATAATAGCTGTACGTCTTTCTTCATTAACAGAAGCACGTAATACATCGCCTACTTTTATTGAACCAGTACGTAATGTACCTAAATGAATATGTGACTTACCTTGTTTTTTAGTATCTTCAACTTCAAAGAAAGCCTCTTTTGAAAAGAGCTCGCCTTTATCACCAACTTGTCCACCCGACTGCGCATAAAAAGGTGTTTCTAATAATATAACGCCGCCAACTTCACCTTCATTTAATGTTTGAACATTACGACCATCTTGATAGACCGCAATAACCGTTGTTTTTTGTTCTAAACGTTCATAACCTGTAAACGCGCTGACCAAACTATCATCGGTCTCTACCGAAACACCGACATCAAACTTACTTGCTGCACGCGCACGTTGTCGTTGTTCAGCCATAGCCTTATTAAAGCCGTCCATATCAACAGTAAGGTTTCGTTCTCGCGCAATATCTGCTGTTAAATCAACAGGGAAACCATAGGTATCATACAAACGAAAAGCATCTTCTCCTTCGATAACGTTACCTGACATTTTTTCTGTTACGTCATCTAATACTTTTAAACCTTGTTCTAAAGTTTCTGCAAAACGTTCTTCTTCTTTCAACAACACATTTTGTATATGTGATTTTGATTCATGTAATTCTGGATAAGCATCGCCCATGATTTCATCAAGCACATCAACTAACTTATGAAAGAAAGAACTTGTGAAACCCAATTTGTTTCCATGACGAATAGCACGACGGATAATACGACGCAGTACATATCCGCGCCCTTCATTAGAAGGAATCACACCATCAGCGATTAAAAAAGAACAAGAACGAATATGATCAGCAACGACTCGACTAGAAGTTAAGTCAATATCATTATTACCAGCGAGTTGTTTTATTGCTTCTATAATTTTTGCGAATAATTCGATCTCATAATTATTATGCACGTCTTGCATCACCGCCGTGATACGTTCCAAACCCATACCTGTATCAACAGAAGGATGAGGAATCGGTGTTAACTTGCCAGACTTATCTCGATCATATTGGGTAAAAACCAGATTCCAGATTTCGATATAACGATCTAAATCGGCATCTTCGCTTCCGGGAGGACCACCCGGAACATCTTCGCCATGATCATAAAAAATTTCACTACAAGGACCACATGGACCAGTATCGCCCATCGACCAAAAGTTATCCGCTTCGCCACAACGACTAAAACATTCAGGCGATACACCTATTTCTTTTAACCAGATATCCGCCGCTTCATCATCTTCTTCAAAAACGGTAACCCAAAGTTTTTCTTCAGGAATATTTAAAACTTCAGTTAAGTACTCCCAGGCGAATGCAATCGCTTCGCGTTTAAAGTAATCACCAAAGCTGAAATTACCGAGCATTTCAAAGAAGGTATGATGACGTGCGGTATAACCGACATTTTCTAAATCATTATGTTTGCCGCCAGCACGAACACAACGTTGCGATGAGGTGGCGCGATTGTAATCACGTTTTTCGCGGCCTAAAAATAAATCCTTAAACTGCACCATACCTGCATTAGTAAATAATAAGGTTGGATCGTTAGTGGGAACCAATGAACTACTTGGTACAATTTCATGTCCTTTCGACTGAAAAAACTCGAGGAATGATTGGCGAATGTCGTTACTGGTTTTCATTATATTTAGTTATTTAAAACGGGATTTAAAAAGTGAGTTTATATCAAAAATATGCTCTCAAGCACTGTATTTCGCATACTAACAAAATAAAGCATGCTTTATTTTGAAGGCTATTTTAGAACCTGATTTATCTGTTCGCTGGTAAAACCGCGACTATATAGGAATCGTGATTGTTTTGCCTTATTTTGATAATCAACAGGCAAATTTTCACCGTATTTTTTTACCCGAATCTGATCCGCCATTGTAATCCAGTCAATATCAGCGGAGTCGAGATAATGTTCTATCAAGATTGAATCAATTCCGCGTTGACGTAATTCCTGCTGTATTTTATTCGGCCCCTGGCCTTTATTAATACTGTGGTGCACAAAGCTCTCAGTAAAACGTTCATCACTTTGTAAACCTTCATTACTCAGTGTTTGCAGGAGATCTTCAATCAAGACTTCATCTGAACATCGTCGCGATAGTTTATTCGCTAATTCCTTGCGACTATGTTCACGTCTTGCCAGGAAGTCGCAAGCACGTTGCAAGACTTCCTGGCGTTCTGTACTCAGACTGTCGCTCCTTCAGCTTCTTCTGCATCAGCTTCAGATTGGTCAATATCTTCAGGTGATAACTTTGGTAATAGTTGCTCTCTAATATTGTGCTCTATCTCTTCCGCAATCTCAGGGTTTTCCTTCAAGAAGTTACGAACGTTTTCCTTACCTTGACCAATACGATCACCGTTATAGCTGTACCATGCGCCGGCCTTATCAATCAGCTCAAGTTTTACGCCGAGGTCGATAACTTCACCTAAGCGAGAAATACCTTCGCCATACAGAATTTCAAATTCAGCTTGTTTAAAAGGAGGCGCAACTTTGTTTTTAACAACCTTAACTCGGGTTTCATTACCTACTACTTCATCGCCCTTCTTAATAGCACCAATACGACGAATATCGAGACGAACAGAAGAGTAGAACTTTAAGGCATTACCACCGGTTGTCGTTTCAGGGCTACCAAACATAACGCCGATTTTCATACGAATCTGGTTGATGAAGATGACACAGCAATTTGCACGTTTGATATTACCAGTCAGTTTTCTTAGCGCTTGCGACATTAAACGTGCAGCCAAGCCCATGTGTGAATCACCCATTTCACCTTCGATTTCCGCTTTCGGCACTAACGCTGCAACCGAGTCGATAACAACTAGCTCAACTGCGCCACTACGAACCAACATGTCGCAAATTTCTAATGCTTGTTCACCGGTATCAGGTTGCGAAACCAATAAGTCATCAATATTCACGCCGAGCTTTTCTGCATAGACCGGATCAAGCGCATGTTCAGCATCAATAAAGGCACAGGTCTTACCCTGCTTTTGTGCTTCCGCGATTGCGGATAAGGTTAATGTTGTTTTACCGGAAGACTCAGGGCCATAAATCTCAACAACTCGGCCATAAGGTAAACCACCTGCACCCAAAGCAACGTCTAAACCTAGCGAGCCTGTACTGACAGTCGGTATCTTTGCAACAGACTGATCGCCCATTTTCATCACTGAGCCTTTACCAAATTGTTTTTCAATCTGGCTCAATGCCATCGTTAATGCTCTTTTTTTATCGTCTTCTACGTTTGCTGCACCCATAGTTCTCATCTCCTCAGTTAAATTTGCATCAGGCCAATCGCTTACATGACCAACTTGCGGAGAAGGCTAAGACATACTTTTAACTATGTCAATAGTTTTTATCACCTTTATATTTTTTACTATGTAATAATTTTTAATAAGGTTGCATTAAGTCGAGTATACTTTCGCTAAATCATTGGTTTTGATTAATTTTCAGGAAATAAATGTTAAACGAGATTAAATGGGCAACGCGGCAACGGCTTGAATACATTGAGCTTATGGCCTATTACACCGGTTTGGTGACGCGTAGTGGCGTTGCCAAGGCCTTTGGTATCTCAGATGCAGCGGCGACAAAAGATTTAAAACTCTATGGCGATATCGCACCAGAAAACCTGCTTTACAAGCACAATGTCTTCGGTTTTGTGCCGACAGCGCAATTTAAAGAGGTTTTTACCGATCTATCACCCGCTACGGTGTTACCGATGGTCGAAGCCAATTTGGCTGTAGTCGGTGGGCCAGATCGTAAAAATGATATTTTTGGCATTCCAGTCTCCAGCTTGTCCTTACCCAACCGATTACCCGATAAAACCGACTTGGCTCAAGTGACAAGAGCAATACATAACAAAAGAAAACTGAAAGTAAGCTATCACTCACTTTCTGCTAGAACAGAGCATGAAGAACGTATTATCGAGCCGCATTCATTAGTGAATACCGGTTTTCGCTGGCATGTCCGTGCCTACAACGAAGAGACATTTGATTTTCGAGATTTCGTTTTATCCCGCTTTGAAGATGCTGAATGTTTGGATTTAGAAGCAGAATCCAGTGCGCAATACGATGACGATTGGGTTGAGATCATCACTCTAAAGTTAAGCCCGCACCCGAAACTGGATGAAAAAAACCGAATCAGTCTGCTGATCGATTACGGCAGTGAAAATGAGATTATCGAAATAAGAATAAGACGTGCATTGATTGGTTATTTATTACAGCAACTGTCAGTCGACACAACAGAAGACCATTCACTAAACCCAAACAAGTATCAGTTAGTTGTATTAAATCGGGACGAAATAGAGCCGTTTGCAAGTTGGGCGTTTAGTTAATATTAAATTTGGTAATTAGTTATATTTATTACTATTCCTCTCTTTCCAATAACTCGTCAATTTTTCCCCAATCTAAACACTCTTTTGAAAGTATCCAATCTGTTCTAAATTTAAAATAAAGAGCGAAGATAACTAGAAATAAAGTTATCACCATGCCTGTTTGCATGCTGCTATATCCAAGAAAATACGTGGTCAAGAAATAATATGAAATTAATATTAATAGCGCCGCTTTCGCTGAACGCGGTTGATTAATAATAAATTGCCATAACGTTGGTTTTTCAGTTTCTTGAAAAGTTTTCCAGAATTTCAACTGAATTATTCGTCTTTTATTAAGCATAATAACATCCATATTTATTTTAATTATCCATCTTATACTTTAACTAACACTAAATAAAAACTAATTTTTAAAAACCCATTCCTTAATGACTTTATATTCAACACCTTCATTCGTTGAATTGGAAACAACTAAAGCGAAACTGTTTACTTGCCAATTAATAGAAAACGTTTCTTTTGGGATTATTATTTGTTTTACCTTTCTTGCTATCGTTACATGCGGTTTATATTCTCTATCATCTGTTTTCAATCCCTGTTGCTTAACACATTTCTTTACTGATTTAACCAACGTTAATAATTGTTTGGGAACGATTGTTGTACCAACATAAAGTATCTGTAGTTTCTTCCAAAACCCGATTCGGGTTAGTTCGATTTCAAATGCTTCCGCTTTAACATCATTAAGTCTCTTTATTAACTCGTCACTGTCTTCATCAGAAACTTCACCAAGAAACTCAAGCGTCATATGCTGGTTTGATTTTTTTACCAGTCTTATATTTTCATTGTTGAATTGTTTAGCGACATTAAATAACTGCTTTCTTGTTTTATCATCAGGCCAAAGAGCAAGAAACAGTCTGGCCATAATCATTCAGAGTTTTTTAACAAAAGATCAATTAATCCTTGCATAGCTAACAAACAGGCTTGTTCTCTGATCTGCATGCGATCACCATCAAACTTAATACGTGTAGAACTGCCAGCTTGATCACTTTTAAACCAGGCAAAACAAACTGTACCAATTGGTTTTTCTTCCGTGCCTCCACCCGGCCCAGCAATGCCTGTTATAGAAACGCTGTAATCAGCCTGACTGTTTTCCAACGCACCTTTTGCCATAGCAGCAGCTGTTTCTTCACTAACAGCACCATATTGATCAATCGTATCCATAGGTACAGATAACAATTCATTTTTTGCTTCATTAGAATACGTTACAAAACCACGTTCAAACCAGGCTGAGCTTCCTGGTATGCGCGTTAATATTTCAGCAAGACCTCCACCGGTACAGGATTCTGCTGTAACTAACTTAGTTGAACTTTTTAAAAGCAATTCAGCTAATTGTTCAGCTTGTTGGGTTGCAATATCAGTCATTGTTTAACTCTTTTTTCTTTAAAGAAACCTTGTATTAAAGCACGGCACTCTTCTTCCATAACACCTTTCTCTATTTCTACTTTGTGATTTAACGCTTCCGTTTGCAAGAGATTAAATACACTGCCACAAGCGCCTGTCTTTGGATCAGAAGTAGCATAGATAAGTTTATCAAGCCTTGCGTGAACCAAGGCACCCGCACACATGGCGCAAGGCTCAAGCGTCACATACATCATTGCTCCGGGAAGACGATAATTACTTAATGTTTGCCCAGCTTGTCTTAAGGCAATGATTTCGGCATGCGAGCTAGGATCATTAGAGGAGATGGGTTGATTCCAACCTTCGCCAATTATTTTTTCTTCATAAACAATGATTGCACCTACAGGCACTTCGTCCTGTTCTTTTGCCTTATGTGCCAGCTCGAATGCACGCTGCATCCACTTTTGATGTATATTGCTAGTCATGATTGATATGCTTTTAAGATAAATCTACATCCCTTATTATGTCTGACAACAGTAATACGCCATACAATAACATTCTGGTTAACCGCGTTGCCATTATTTTAGCAATATGGACTACAGTTTTAATCGGGCTAAGATTATTGGCTGGGGAATTACATCTCATGGCAACATGTGCCGGCACAGCAACCGCTATCGTTTTCTTTTTAATCGCCTACCTTTCCGGTAAAAAAATTTCTGCCACTATAGGTGCATGGTCACTAGTTATTATACTCTGGCTTGGCCTATTATTTGGCGGTTATGCAGTAGGCGGAATTCATGCGCCAGTTACCATTGTATTTTCTCTTATTCCTCTTGCTTCTGCTTATTTAATTAATATACGTGCAACTATCATCATGTGCACACTCTCAATAGTTTCAATTATTACCTTTTATATCATTGATAATTTAGGGTATTCACAACCTATTACACTGGATAACTCGGAAGTGGGATTTTTCAGAGCAGCATGGTTAATTTGTGTGATTTTTCTTGTATCAGTAATGGGCTGGTTGTATAGCAGAAAAACATTACAGTTAACTAAAATTCTAGAAGAACAAGCGAGCACAGATTTCTTAACCAAACTTGCTAACCGACGTAAATTAAATGAAAGATTAGAACAAGAATTTTATAGAACACGGCGTCATAAAAATTGGCTTACTTTACTTATGATTGATATCGATCATTTCAAAAGTTTAAATGATGAAGAAGGCCATGTTAAAGGCGATGAAACTTTAGTATTAATCGCCAATAGAATTAAAGACTTTTGTCAGCGCTCTACTGATATCGCAGGTCGATACGGTGGTGAAGAATTCTTATTAATTTTACCAGATCTAGAACCTGACAATGCTAAAACGTTGGCTGAGAACATCCGTCAAGCCGTGCAAGAAATTTCAATAAGCTGTTCAAATATTGAAAATCAAAATTTATCTGTGACGATAGGCTGTTTATCAGTACGTGGTACTGACTTAGACACAGCTTCTGAATTAGTTAATAACTGCGATAAACTACTGTATGAAGGAAAAAATGCAGGTAGGAATATAGTAATGAGTAAAGAAATCTGTATTGACTAACTTACTATTTATTCCCACTCAATAGTTGCAGGCGGTTTACCAGAGATATCATAAGTAACACGCGAAATACCATCGACTTCATTAATAATACGACTGGATACATGGCCGAGAAAATCATACGGCAGATGCGCCCAGTGGGCAGTCATAAAATCAACGGTAACAACGGCACGTAAAGACACAACATAATCATACTTACGTGCATCACCCATGACACCGACAGACTTAACAGGAAGAAAAACAGTAAAAGCCTGACTAACTTCATCGTAAAGATTATGTTTGCGCAGTTCTTCTATAAAAATATGATCGGCTTTACGTAATAGATCAGCGTATTCTTTTTTCACTTCACCTAAGATACGAACGCCTAAACCCGGCCCCGGGAATGGGTGGCGATAAACCATTTCTTTTGGTAAACCAAGTTCAACACCGAGTTTGCGCACTTCGTCTTTAAAGAGTTCTCGTAAAGGTTCGACCAATTCCATTTTCATGGTCTCTGGTAAACCACCGACATTGTGATGTGATTTAATGACATGCGCTTTACCTGTTTTAGCACCGGCTGACTCGATAACATCAGGATAGATCGTGCCTTGCGCTAGCCATTTCATATCTTCAAAATCATTTGAGTGTTCTTCGAATATATAAATAAATTCGTTACCAATAATTTTTCGTTTTGCTTCCGGATCTTCAACACCTTTTAGTTTTTCCAGAAAACGTTCTTCAGCATCAACACGAATAACATTAATACCCATATGTTCTGCAAAGGTTTCCATGACCTGATCGCCTTCATGTAAACGCAACAAGCCATTATCAACAAAAACACAAGTTAATTGATTGCCTATGGCTTTATGTAATAACGCTGCGACCACTGATGAATCAACACCGCCAGACAAGGCTAATAACACTTTATCATTACCAACCTGTTCCTTAACCCGTGCAATAGCATCATCAACAATATTTGCTGTGGTCCAAAGAGATTGGCAACCGACTATGTCATGTAGAAAACGTTGCAGAATTGCCTGCCCTTGTTTGGTATGTGTTACTTCTGGATGGAACTGCAAACCATAAAACTGACGTTCTTCGTCTGCGATTCCTGCAATCGGTGCATTATCTGTTGAAGCGATAACTTTAAAACCCTCTGGCAAAGCTTCGACACGATCACCATGACTCATCCAGACATCGAGTAAGCCATGACCTTCTTCATTGGTTTCATCTTGAATGTCTTTTAATAACTGAGAATGACCACGCGCACGAATACGCGCATAACCAAATTCTTTCAACTCTGAACTGGCAACTTTACCACCGAGTTGTTCTGCCATGGTTTGCATACCATAACAAATACCTAATACAGGAATGTCCATATTGAATACGACTTCAGGCGCACGAAAGTCATTCAATTCGGTTACCGATTCCGGCCCACCGGAAAGAATAATGGCTTTAGGATTAAATTCCTTAATCGCCTGTTCACCCATATCGAAGGCGCGGATTTCACTATACACGCCTGCTTCTCGAACACGACGTGCAATGAGTTGAGTATATTGCGATCCGAAATCCAGAATCAGAATTCGTTCAGAATGTATGTTTGTAGTCATTCAAGTATTTTAGTTTTTATTATTGAAAGCTCTCAAATATATGAGAGCTTTTAAGAGTGATAATTAGGCGGTTCTTTTGTTATTGTCACATCATGTACATGACTTTCTTTATAACCTGCATTAGTCAGGCGAATAAATTTTGCTTTTTCACGTAATTCATCCATCGTCGCACAACCGGTATAGCCCATTGCTGCTCTGATACCGCCGGTTATTTGATGCACAATTGCACCAAGTGGCCCTTTATAAGGAACGCGTCCTTCTATGCCTTCTGGAACCAGTTTTTCAATTTCATCATTTTCCTGGAAATAACGATCAGATGATCCGTGTTGTTGAGACATCGCGCCTAAAGAACCCATACCGCGATAAGATTTATAAGAACGCCCTTGATAAAGTTCGACTTCGCCCGGCGCTTCTTCCGTACCGGCAAACATACTGCCCATCATGACAGAATGTGCACCAGCGGCTAATGCTTTGGCAACATCACCGGAATAACGTATGCCACCATCAGAAATAAGCGGTACACCTTTTCCTTTCAATGCAGCCGCAATATTTGCCACTGCTGAAATCTGCGGCATGCCGACACCACTGACAACGCGTGTTGTACAAATTGAACCTGGACCTATGCCAACTTTAACCGCATCGGCTCCAGCTTCGACCAAGGCAAGTGCTGCATCAGCAGTTGCTATGTTACCGCCTATGACTTGTGTATCTTTGTGTGTTGTTTTGACCCACTTCACCATATCCAGCACACCTTTAGAATGACCGTGCGCGGTATCAACAACGACGACATCAACACCAGCATCAACTAAATGGTTAACACGTTCCATTGATGCTTCGCCAACACCAACAGCCGCACCGACTCGCAAACGTTCTGCATCATCAAGACAGGAATTTGGATATTCGGATGCTTTCTGCATATCTTTAACCGTGATCAATCCTGCTAACTGAAACTTGTCATTAACAACTAGAATTTTTTCAATACGATGTTGGTGCAGTAATTCCTTGATTTCATCTTTGCTCGCATCTTCGCGAACCGTGACTAGGTTTTCTTTGCGAGTCATAATATTTCTGACGGGATCATCGGGTTTCTTTTCAAAACGCAAATCGCGGCTAGTGACAATACCAACCAAATCATCGCCATCAACAACAGGCACACCGGAAATATTCTTCTCTGCGGTTAACTGCATGACTTCCCGAATGCTAGTATATGGACTAACAGTCAGAGGTTCTTTAATCACACCTGTTTCAAACTTTTTAACGCGGCGTACATTTTTTGCCTGTAATTCAGGACTCATATTTTTATGGATAATGCCTATACCGCCTTCCTGCGCTATAGCTATGGCTAAGCCTGATTCCGTTACGGTATCCATTGCTGCAGAAACCACAGGAATATTCATGGTTATTTCGCGCGTTAGCTGAGCACATAATGAAACATCGCGTGGCAGGACTTCCGAGTAATCCGGAACAAGTAGAACATCGTCAAAAGTCAGGGCTTCTTCTGCTTTAATCATGATAGAACCTATCCATTTAAATTAACCGCGCAGTATAGTCGGAACTGGACTTAGGGCAAGCGCTCTAGTGCTTTGTTTCGCAATTCTTTTCGCTTAACATGAGCCAACATGGGTATATCTAACAACAAAACACCTGCCGCTGGCGATATTTACACGATCAGCCGCTTAAACCGCGAAGTTCGCACTGTATTAGAGGATATTTTCCCCAGTATTTGGGTGCACGGCGAAATTTCAAATCTGGCAAAACCGGCATCTGGCCATCTTTATTTTAGCCTGAAAGACACTGCCGCTCAGGTTCGCTGTGCCATGTTCAAAAACCGGCAATCGGGATTACGGTTTGAACCTGAAAATGGCATGCAAGTGATGGCTAGAGCCAATGTCGGCCTGTATGAAGGCCGGGGCGAATTCCAACTGATTATCCAGTCGCTTGAACCAGCTGGCTCCGGCGCGTTGCAACTTGCTTTTGAGGCGTTGAAACAAAAATTATCAGCTGAAGGTTTGTTTGATGAAGAACATAAAAAACCGTTACCACGGTTTCCAAAAAACATTGGTGTTATCACTTCTGCTACGGGTGCCGCTATCAGAGATATTCTTAGTGTATTAGAACGTCGCTATCCCTCTGGGAATATTATCGTCTATCCAACACTAGTACAGGGTGAAGGTGCGGCAGAGGAAATTGCAAAAACGATTAACCTGGCTGAACAAAGAAAAGATTGTGATGTTTTAATTTTGGCCAGAGGCGGCGGTTCGATTGAAGATCTATGGGCATTTAATGAAGAAATAGTTGCCAGAACTATTTTTGATATTTCAACACCTATTGTCAGTGGCATCGGCCATGAAATTGACT
>JBMZNW010000019.1:8654-14010 GCA_049619915.1 Gammaproteobacteria bacterium | reverse complement strand
CCGTGTTATGCTCCACCACAAGAAAACATTCTTTTATTAAATACTCGTGAAAAAAATTGCATTATTTGTTGATGTACAGAATATCTATTACACCACGCGTGATACTTTCTCTCGTCAATTCAATTACAGAAAACTCTGGGAAAAAATCAGCGTAGAAGGCGAGATCGTTTGTGCTAATGCTTATGCAACTCATCGCGGCGACGATAATCAAATCAAGTTTCAGGATGCACTAAAACACATCGGCTATAACGTTAAACTCAAACCATTTATTCAACGCAGCGATGGCTCAGCTAAAGGCGACTGGGATGTCGGTATTACCATAGATATTATGGATGCAGCGAAAGATGTCGATACGGTTATCTTATTATCCGGTGATGGCGACTTTGGTTTATTGCTGGAAAAAATTAAAAACGATTATGTCGTAACAACAGAAGTTTATGGCGTCGCTGAATTAACGGCGAAGAATTTAATTGAGTCCGCACATGTTTTTCATCAAATTGATGAAGACTTATTATTGTAAGTGTTTAAATAAAGACCATGACGACAAATTTTTCATCATTACCCTTATCAACCGAGATGCTAGATAACATTGCCGCATTGGGTTTTAAGGAAATGACACCAATACAGGCAGAAAGTCTTCCCGCTATTCTTGCAGGCAATGACTTACTCGCACAAGCCAAAACCGGTAGCGGAAAAACAGCAGCTTTTGCAATTGGTCTACTGAATAAACTCGATACAAAAAACTATCAAGTACAGTCTTTGGTGCTTTGCCCAACACGCGAACTGGCAGAACAGGTCAGTGCAGAAATCCGACGTCTCGCACGCGCAATACCGAATACCAAACTGGTTACATTATGTGGCGGCAAATCAATGTTGCCGCAATTAGCTTCTTTAGAGCACCCACCACATATTGTCGTTGGAACACCGGGAAGGATATTAAAACATCTAGATAGAGACAGTTTAAAACTTAATTCATTAAACACTCTGGTTTTGGATGAAGCAGATCGCATGTTAGATATGGGGTTTTATAATGAGATTATGCGTGTCATTAATAAAACACCAAAACAGAAACAAAGTTTATTATTCTCGGCGACCTATCCCGATCAAATAACAACGATCAGCAATAAAATACAAACTAACCCGGTTGATGTGCGTGTTGAGTCAGTACATGACGATAAAGATATTAAACAAATATTTTACGAAGTAGAGACAGACAATAAAACACAGGCATTAATCACCTTATTAAATTATTACAAACCTGAATCCAGCATTATCTTTTGCAATACAAAAAAACAATGTCAGCAACTGCTAAACAGGTTATCGACACAAGGTTTTCATGCTTGTGCCTTACATGGCGATCTTGAACAAAGAGAACGCGATCAAATCATTGTTCAATTTTCTAATAAAAGTAGTTCTATTTTAATCGCGACAGATGTTGCTGCGCGCGGCCTTGATATAAAGGAATTAGCTGCTGTTATTAATTTTGATTTATCACCTGACCCAGAAGTGCATATCCACCGGATTGGTCGAACGGGTCGCGCTGGTAATCAAGGACTGGCATTAAGTTTATTTTTACCTACTGAAAAATTTAGAATTGAAAAAATTGAAGCCATCAACAACAGCCCTGTGCTCATTGAAAAAACGACAAAGCTGAAAGAGAAGAATAATGAAAAATTAATCCCACCGATGGTAACACTAGGCATCAATGGTGGTCGCAAAGACAAAGTACGAGCAGGAGATATTTTGGGCGCATTAACGGCAAATAAGGAAATCCTAGGTAAACAAATCGGCAAAATCGATATATTCGATAAATACGCTTATGTCGCCGTAGAACAAAAAATAGCCCAAAAAGCGCTGATTTCACTATCTGAAGGAAAAATTAAAGGCCGAAAATTTAAAATCAAAAGACTTCATTAATTTAATAAAACCACACACCCTGCTTTTCTGTTCTTTTCTTAAAACCGCAAAAATTTGCTAAGCATTTGATAAAAAATGCCGATAAAAAGCTATGAATTACGCTTTTAAATCATCACTCAAAAAATGAGTTAGCTTAATGACTCAGACAACAAATAAATCACTAGCTCGATTTAAGGTAAAAAAACGTCTTGGCGAAGGTATGCAAGGCAAAGTTTATCTAGGTTGGGATCAGGAGCTTGAACGTCACGTTGCCTTGAAGTTAATTAAACCTAATTCTGGTATTCGCTCCGATTCAGAGGAAATTATTAATGAAGCGCGTGTTACGGCAAAGTTTTCTCACCCGAATATTGTTCAGCTTTATGAAGTAACAAGCTACAACGGTATGCCATTGCTAATATTTGAATACGTTGATGGAATAACACTAGATGATCACCTTAAAGAAAAAGGACGCTGTAATGAAAAGGAAGCCTTGTCGATTATTAATAGTATTACTTCAGCATTAAAGACAGCGCATGAACAAAATATCATGCATCTCGATTTATCACCGCGTAACGTAATGATCGATAAAGAAGGACGCTGTCGGATTATGGACTTTGGCCTGGCCAGCATTATTGCCAATGCCGATAGCGCGGAAAAAAGAACCTCAGCCGCAGGCACACCAAAATACATGACACCCGAACATGTGTTAGGCACAAAACTGTCACCTGCATCAGATATCTACAGCTTGGGATTAATCTACTATGAGTTATTAACAGGAAAGTCTGCAATATCGATTGCAGATAATAATGGCATTATTAACGCGATAAAAAATGCAGATATTGATTGGGGTAGTTTACAACATTTGTGTATTCGGCCTGAGATAATAGCAACGATTAGAGATATGCTGCATGTTAACCCCAAATACCGTATTCAATCAGCAATAGAACTTCTGCCTGTCTTAATCGATATTACTGCTATACAAAAAGATGAAGAAAAAGGCGAGTTATCTGTAGAGTTTTTATTACGCCGCTTACAACGCCGTCCTGAGTTTCCTGCCTGCTCTACCAGCATTGCCAAAATAAACGAACTCACCGATGAATCATCGAACACAAACTTTAATAAACTCGGTGCCGTTATTATACGTGATTACAGTTTGACTAATCGCATATTAAAGGTCGCCAACTCGGTAATATTTGATCGTGGTGCCGGAGGCGTAACCACAGTACAACATGCGGTTTCCCGTTTAGGACTAAAACTGGTACGCATGATTTGTAATGGATTACTTTTATTTAAACAGGTTGAAAACAAAAACAGTGAATTACAGGATGTCATCGTCACCTCTTTTATTGCTGGTTTAATTGCCAGACATACTGCGCTATCTATTAAACGTTCGCTTTCTGAAGAAGCATTTATCTGCGCATTGTTTCACAAACTTGGCGTACATTTACTCGTATTTTATTTGCCAGATGAATACGAGGACATTAAACAACTCATTAAAAAAGGTGAAAAATCAGAATTAGCTGAACGATCTATTCTATCGACAACAAGTTCTAAACTGGGGATGGCTGTGGCAGAGAAATGGAATTTTCCAGAAAGAATAATTAATTGTATGTCTAAGTTACCACCCGAAACGTTACAAGCGCCACAGAATACAGAAGAGACATTAAGACATTTGGCAAACTATGCGAATGAGCTATGTGAGTTAGTTACATCTAAAAATCTGGGCAATGATTTAATAATAGAATTGAATGCGTTTTTTGATCGGCATGAAACGATTTTCTCTGGAGACTTCGATGCCTTGACTCAATTAACTAGCGCAGCGGCAGAAAAGTTTTCTGAACTCGCACCGGAATTAGGTGTTAATTATAATGACAGTGTTTTCTGTAAGCATCTTGAAAGTTTTGCCTATAAAGTCGAAGCTGCATTAGAAACGAACACAGTAGATATTACAGAAGAAAAACAAGTCGCTAATATTTAGCGCTTATCCTTTATCTGTTGTTTCATCATCGTTGCTGCCATCGCATAACCACCATCAGCACCATCTATAAAATGAAAATGTTGATCAATGCAATTATTGATCATACAGGTCACCAATGCCGACTCAGAAACATGAATACCATAAAAACATTCAGCTTTTTTATAGCGTTCATTTAAATATTGACCCAGTATTTCTCTTTGTTGCTTATTACCGGACAACACTTCTCTTAGAACACCATCAAACTTACGGTAATCTGTGTTTTTTACAAAGGTAGATTTGTATTTACCCCAATCGGTATCACCCGTTTTAATTTTTCTGGACATAAAAAAACGTCCTAACAAAGCCTGGACTCGGATTTTTAATTTATATAATACTAATTCAGAAATACTTTTACCAAAGGTTCGCGCTTTCGTTTCATACTTTAATAAATTATTACTTAGGGTTAGTTTTAATCCTTCTTCATAAACAGGTCGCGAGCTTGATTCATCACCATAAATCTCATGTACCTTATTTATTATTTCGGTATAAATTCTGTATTCATCATCTTGATTATCTGCCGTTGCTTTAACAATAAGTGAGATTGTTTCACCGTGTTTACTCGGTACATTTTCCCAACGGCATTCCAAGCCAGTGTAATCTGCGTCACTTACATTTTTACTTTCTATTCGGAATACGCATTCATTATCATCGTCTTTAATTACATTCTCAGCGTACTCCAAACCACCACCGGCAAATGCGGCTTGTATATAATGCTCAGAAACTTTTTGCTTACTGACAAGAATGTCATAACCTGCTTTTCGTATTTCGCTAATAGGTACAACACCAATTCGTAACGTCAAACCAAATTGCGACTGACTCATTTCTTGTGTTGCAATAAGCGCATCTTTAACTTTATCCAAGACATTATCAGGCACACATAAAGAACTACCATCGCCACCAAAAATATAAGGCACTGATAAAGGTTTAAGCACATTTAAAATGGAAGTGATAACGGAAACACCAGTAATATTAACGGCTTTATATTCGCCGTTATTAATTGCCACTGTTGAATTCTTTACGTCAGAAACAACCGCACTCCAATCATCGGGCAAAGAGGTGTAATGTGATAAATCAGCTATGTCCGAAAACTTTTTCGTAACAGGTAAATCAGCATAAAAATTATCAGACATCATCTAAACAGTTTTATATAAAAACCAAAATGACTTTAAATGTAGTCATAGCCCACTAAGGCTGCCCTTGGACGACATCGACTCCTTCTGGAATTTGATACCAACTTAATTTTTCACTCACCCATACGTGCATGGTTGGTTCGAATATCTCTGAGTCTTCAAGATTTACTGGCTTTAATTTTAACTTTAGCGTGGATGAATCATCCGGATTGAAATGATAAATGCGATTGCCACAACCTGTGCAAAATCTGGCGTGATTTTTATTGCCACTATCAGCCAACCTAGTCCACTCGCCCATCTCCCCAGAGAATTC
>JBMZNW010000019.1:0-8644 GCA_049619915.1 Gammaproteobacteria bacterium | reverse complement strand
TGTTGCAAGCTTCTGGCACTCAGTACAATGACAGGCAAGAACCACTTTAGGAGCTTTATGAAGCTTATAAGTTACTTGTCCACATTGACAGCTAGCATTAATAGGGAATTTCATCTTTTATCTCCAGTATTTTTCTGGTTTCTTATGTACAGCTTACAATTAATTATATATTTCGAGCGCTAATACTTGCATAGACTTCTTTATTTAGTGTGATGTAGGGATCAATGATGCAACATTTTATACAGCGCAATCATATCTTCTTCACCCAAACCAGATTGTTCACACGCCGTATAGATCGCTTCAGTCTTTTTTAACAATGTCATGCCTTTATCTGTTTTTTCAGTTTCAAGCGCAAGGCGAACATCTTTCAACATATTTTTGACTGAAAATTGCGGTTCATAATTGCGATCACGAAATTTCGGTTCTTTAAATTCTGCTAAAGCATTCCAGCTGGTATTGTTACGCAACACTTCAAAATACTCATCATCATTTAAGCCGTTACTAATTGCATAAGCATAACTTTCACATAAGGCTTCTACTTGCATTGCCAAATTAAGATTTATCGCCAACTTTGCGACACTCGCTTTACCTACTTCACCGACATGGATACGTTTACCAGAAATCCTCTCAAGAACCGGCTCGACTCTGGCGATGACATCATTACAACCTCCCAGATATAAAGCAGCAGTACGATTAACAACCGGTATTTTACTGCCGCCAATCAAGGCTTCAATAAAGCTTGCGCCACATTCTTCTACTCGGTTTTTAAAATCCAGGTTTTCATCCGGCTTCACCGTGGCACACTGAACCACGATATGGTCATCGCTTAAAAAAGGTTTCATTTGATCAATAACTTCAGATACAGCAGGACCATCAACAACGACAATAAGCAATACTTTTGCTTTGCTAAGCGCTTCCTCAATTGATGCACATACCTTTGGTGCGTCTGCTTGTGGGCTTCTGTTCCAGCTTGCAGTAAGTAAGCCGTCTTCTGCAAGATTATCCGCGATGGCTCTTCCCATGATGCCAAGACCAAACACCGCCGTATCATTATTATTCATCGACACATCCTCTTTATAAATTATTTACAGAAATGCTGAGCAGCTCATAGTTAAACATATTTAAGCCATGTTTAAAGTAAAAATTGCCGGAGTTCATTTAAACAATTTAACTATAGACATTGATATATTTGCTAATATGTGCAAATATACAAATATGGAAACGACACAAACTCAAGAAATCGCAGACTTTCTCAAAGCACTCGGTGAGTACAACCGATTGTCGTTGGTTTATGAATTGTGTCGCTGCCAGGAACCTCAAAACGCAATGTGCTTATGTGACTGCTGCAGTATTGATGCCTCTGTGGTATCGCGTCATTTGAAAGTACTCGCGGAGGAAGGCATTGTTTCCTTTGAGAAGAAGGGACGTGAAAAGACCTACAAGCTCAACCGGACAGAAGTAGCTAACCAACTCCGAGCGCTTGCTGACAAAATTGAATGTATAGACTAAAGGAGATCGTTATGACTGATAAAAACTGTGAATGTAAATGTAAAGAACAGGAATGCTGTAAAAACCATACTTGTGAGTGTTGTAAGGAACAGTGTTGCTGCTAATAGCTGTTCTTAATTTAAGATTTAAAAAGCCGACTTTAAGTCGGCTTTTTTATTTTCAAATCTATTTCGGAGCCAATGTGTAACTTCATGACGAATTACATCTGACTCATTTCTTGAGTTGCAACCAATACACTTTTAACATTAGTTAAAGAGAAATAATAGGATAAATTAGCGTAGAAGTTATCGAAATTCATTCTTATTAAAAAAATATAATAAGAAAACTATTAATTATTTATCTAATTTATTCGGTATAACGCATTCTAATAATTCTTTAGCAACTGTATTTCTTTTATAATAAAGCCTTAACTCAGGAAGACCTTCCTCTGAATAAAATATTCTAACTGTATAAAGTCTGTTTCTATATGCATTAAAAACTATAGAACCATTGCAATCAGCTTCAATTTTATCGGTTTTCCCTATAGCCATATTTATAAATATTAGCGATATTGGACACACAGGCAAAGCTGAAAGACATGAAGTTAAAGCAACTGCAGCTGCAGATTTTAATATAAACAGGACCATTAAAAATTATTGTGTTTAATCCAGCTTGTATTTTATGTTTTTTACCTGGTGATAATGAATATATATTTTCTTTAACATAAGCTAAGTCAGTATAAACAAATGCCGTCTCCTGTATTCTTTTTTGCTCGATTTCTTGTTGAATAATAGTTGTTTTTTTTGAACAAGAAAAAGTAAAAATATTAGTTATTAAAACTACTAAAAAGGCATATTTTTTTATTTTAAACATATATACCTATCTAATTAATTTTTTAATACTTACTTTCTCGGATTTGGGTCATTAACTAACATCATATTATCTAATTAAATAGAACTAATACGACAAACCGTATGATCTTTTCCAGTTATTTCATAGGTCATCTTTTCTGCTTGCCGACCTTCACCTGTATAAATATCGACATGTAAGTTTTTAATGGCACTGCCAACATCGTCGGAAATATATTGTTGGTGCTTTAAATGATTTGGGAGTGTTGGAATAGTTAAGTTTGTACCCGTTGGAATTACTCTTTTATCGGTTGCTATTGAGCCTGTGCGTAATGGTTTACCGATCGAATTAAGCGGATGTTTACTCTTATGCCATTTGTTTGAAAAGCGCCCAAGATACCAACCTTCTTTTGTTTTGCCCCAGCCTTCAATTTTTACGGCATCAAGAAATTCACTGGAATGAATACTCCGCCCTATTTTTTCAACGCTGATTTGTGTTTGTCTGCTTTGCGGGTATTCGATTTCAATAGGTGTGAAATAGCCGGTGACTTTCCACTTCGGGCTGCAAGCTGAATCGTGGTTGGCAAAACTAGATGGACTAAAAATTAAGAAATTAATCAGCATCAGGCTGACTAGATTGAAACACTGGCTTTTGCTAAATAAAACATCCTTCAAAAAAACCACCTTTTCCCCCGAAAATTATTATTATCATTTCGAGTAGGCATCATACCTATTTATTAGTAAAACATCATTATATTGTGGTTTTCATTACGACTAACCACAATATAGTGATATTTCTTTAATTTTGAGGATAATCCGGGAATTTAATAATAGTTTCACTCGACGACAATGCTGCAAAGCACTATAGTACGCAGCCGTTTTACTCCCATTATTTAAAGATTTAGGAAAAATCATGCTTTCTACTGCAAATATCACCATGCAATTTGGCTCGAAGCCCTTATTCGAAAATATCTCGGTTAAGTTCGGCGATGGTAATCGCTACGGCCTTATCGGCGCAAACGGTTGCGGTAAATCAACCTTTATGAAAATTCTGGATGGTAGTCTCGAACCAACTAGCGGTAATGTTTCGATTGATCCGAATGAACGTGTTGGCAAATTACATCAGGATCAATTTGCGTTTGAAGAATACAGCGTGATTGATACGGTCATAATGGGACACGCCGAACTTTGGGAAGTTAAACAAGAGCGTGATCGTATTTATGCATTGCCTGAGATGTCTGAAGAAGATGGCATGAAAGTAGCGGAGCTGGAAATCCAGTTTGGCGAAATGGATGGTTACAGCGCAGAGAGTCGTGCTGGTGAATTATTAATGAGCGCCGGTATTGAAGAAGCATTACATTTCGGCCCTATGAGTGAAGTTGCACCCGGTTGGAAGTTACGTGTGCTTTTAGCACAAGCTCTATTTGCTGAACCGGATATTCTGTTGCTCGACGAGCCGACCAACAACCTCGACATCAATACTATTCGCTGGCTTGAAGGTGTATTGAATGAACGCAAAAGTACCATGGTGATTATTTCGCATGATCGTCACTTCCTGAATGAGGTTTGCACACACATTGCTGATATTGATTATGGCGAGTTACGTGTGTATCCAGGTAACTATGATAACTTTATGATTGCTTCTACGCAGGCACGCGAACGTCTACAAGCTGACAATGCGAAGAAGTCAGCACAAATTGCCGAACTAAAACATTTTGTCAGTCGCTTCTCTGCGAATGCATCAAAAGCGAAGCAAGCAACCTCACGCGCAAGACAAATTGAAAAAATAACATTAGAAGAAGTTAAACCTTCCAGTCGTGTTAGTCCTTATATTCGTTTTAATCAGGAAAAGAAATTGCACCGTCTTGCTTTAACGCTGGAACATTTATCACACGGCTTTGAAGATGAAACCTTGTTTGATGATGCCAGTATATTATTGGAAGCAGGAAGTCGTTTAGCGGTTATTGGTGAAAACGGTGTTGGTAAGACGACATTCCTTCGTTGCATTATTAATGAACTTGAAGCGAATAATGGCAAGATCCAATGGGCTGAGAATGCAACGATTAGTTATTGTCCACAGGATAGTACCGCTGACTTTGATAATGATTTAAACCTTTTCGATTGGATGGAGCAATGGCGTAAACCGAAACATGATGATCAGGCTGTACGCGCAACATTAGGACAGATGTTATTTTCTTCAGAAGACTTTAATAAAAAAGTTAAGGTTTGTTCTGGTGGAGAAAAGAACAGATTGTTGTTTGGCAAACTGATGTTACAGGAAGCCAATGTCATGATTATGGACGAACCAACGAACCATTTAGATATGGAGTCGATTGAAGCATTAAACCTGGCGTTGGAACATTATGAAGGCACGTTAATCTTTGTTAGTCATGATCGTGAATTTGTTTCTTCACTGGCAACACGCGTTATTGAAATTAAGGATAAGAAAGCTATCGACTTTCAAGGCACTTATGAAGAATATCTTGCAACGCAATTGCAAATGGATAAGAAGTCAGCTAACGCTAAGTAAATAAAACTAAGCTGGTTTTCGTTGAGAATAAACAGCCAACGCTAGTCCACTAAAGACTATCAGTACACCAACAATAAAGTTAGTGTTAATCGCTTCGCCAAGGAAAAGATAGCCAAGAAAAATTGCCACAATAGGGTTTAATGTAACAAACAAAGTATTAAACGTTGCTGTTGTTCTAGTTAAAACCCAATTAAACAAAAAGAAAGCAATACCACCGGTTACTATGCCGATATAAACAAGCAACCATAATTGCGTGCTTGTTAATGCAACAACATGTTCATTAACATTATTACTGACCGCGAATGGCATTAGAAAAAAGCAACCAGCTAACATTGCAATCGGCGACATTGTTGTAGATGGAATTTGTTGTAGAACTGGTTTTGAAAAAGTCGCATAGATCGCACCACAGATTGCTGCGAGCAACATAATTAATTCACCTTTAAAAGTTACTGCTTCATCAGTTGTTAAAAACAACTTATCAGAAAGCGAGACAAACAAACCAAACAAAACTAATAAAGCAGCAATTAAAGATAATAAACTAACTTTTTCATTGCCTATCGTTTTACCTATTATCATTGTCCACATCGGCATCGTTGCTAAAACCAACGCACCTCTGGCTGCGCTGGTATAAATAAATGCTTCTGCAAATAGGAAAGGGAAAATACCAAAAAATAAAATACCTAATGCCATCGATTTAAATAGTAAGTTTTTTGTTAAGTTCGAACTACGAAAAATAAAAAATAAAGGCAATACAAAAAAACCACCGAATAAATAGCGCATAAATGCAATTTCTACAGGATCGAGAATCCCAACAAAATAACGCATAAGGACGGATGCCGTACCGGTAATACTGTGGCATATAAGAAGCGCTAAAGTTGGAATAAATATCTGCATAGGTTGATGCTATCAACTTGTCATAAAGAGTTATATAACATCTGTAAAAAAATAATTTTAAATTTATAAAGTGTTACAACTTGCAACAGATAAAATTATTAATAAATTATTTTTGATGCCACATAACAGGTTCTTTTGCTTTAGCAGCGTGTTTCAGCATTTCAATTAATGGAAAAGCCCGACTTGCCAGACCGACTTTTATTTCCTTGTTTTCTTCTTCATCATCTTGATGTTCAGCAGGTTTTTCTTTTTCATGAAACGCTAGCGCTTTTTGCAGTCGTTCTAATACTTCAGTAACGTCTTTTGCAGCAATGGCACCGGGCATGGTGCCACTATGGCCCATCATCTCGATCAGTTTTTCTGCGACATCAGAAAACATCATGATGTCACTGTGTGCGTTTGAAGTGAAAATAACCAACATCGTTATTGGTTTCTATGCTGGCTTCTATGCTAATTTATATCTAGGCAAAAAAATCAGGCAGCAATCAGATCTACTAGTTTAGCTTCAATAATGTCGGCAGATTTTGTTGTAATGTCTTCTGCTAATTCACCAGCGACTAATTGTTCTATGTTTTCCGGTAAAGCAGCGCGTAATGATTTAGCTACATCAGCAGGTGCTGCTATTACTAAACGTTCATACAACTCTTTGTTATATTGTTCTGCGAGAAAATCAGCTTGAAGTTGAACGAAGTTAATTTTTTCTGCTTTCACAGATCCTTTAGGCGAGAATTCCGGTTTACTATTTACCATTTTGTAGCAAAGTGTTGCTAAGTCTTCATGCTTATCTGCATCAAGTACGTTCAGTTTTTTGTTTTCGCCGTTATTAACCATGACTTTAAGATATCTACCGTCACTTAAAACAGCCCATGTTGTCTTACTCATTGTGATTACGCCTTTATTTCTATTGAATTATTAATTTTGTGTAAATTCTATGTAAATCTTAAGGAAGGTTAAATACAGTATAACAATTATTTATCAAGAAAATCGTTTTCTACTTTAAGAAATATATATATTGAATTTATTACAACATTAACAATGGCAATACCCGAAATTATTGCCGATGGCTTTCCCCATTCACCAATAACGGCGCTGATGAATAAAAGCAAAAACATTGAATTTAAAATAATAATGGCCAGTTTCATATAAAAGCTCCAAATAAATTAATAGCATCAAGATACCAAACATGAGAAAAATAAAAAACGCTTTATTACTTTAATCGCATACTCAGTAATATTTGCGCTATTATCAATAAACCCAGCGACGACTACAAACCGGCAACGACAATCTGACTATGCTTATTGACTATTCAATTATTATCCCTGCCTATAACGAAGAGGATTATCTGGCAAACACCTTAGCAGCATTAAAACAAGCCATGTTACAAATTTCACTCGAAGGTGAAATTATCGTTGTCGATAATAATTCCAGTGACGACACAGCAAAGATAGCCAAAGAAAATGAGGTTAAAGTTATCTTTGAAGCCATTAATCAAATATCCCGTGCCAGAAATGCCGGTGCTAAAGCAGCGCAAGGTCGTTACCTGATTTTTGTTGATGCCGACACAATTATCCCGGCTGAATTATTACAACAAGCTTTAAGTAATCTTCAGAGTGAAAAAATCATTGGTGGTGGTGCATGTATTGACGGTGACATGCCATTGCACTTCTCGATGCAAGTATTACTCGAACTTTGGAACTGGATATCGACGACAACTCGCAATGCAGCAGGGAGCTTTATCTATTGTCCAAAAGATGCTTTTCAGGAAATCGATGGCTTCAGTGAAGTAGTTTATGCTAGTGAAGAAATCTGGTTATCAAGAAACCTGAAAAAACTCGGAAAGAAAAGAAAGCAGACTTTCGAAATTATTAAACAACCGCGAGTAATAACCTCTATGCGCAAGATGCAATGGTATTCGCCGTTACGCATTTATTTTTATGTATTGCTGATCACCGTGTTTCCCTTCACGGTACGCATTAAGTCCTTATGTGCTCCTTGGTATCGACGACCTTAATATTTATTGATTAGCAATTAAGTTAAATTTACTAATTTAATATGTCGTTTCTCTCACCGAGGCAATAACTTCTGCCCAGGTAAGATTAATATCCAGCTTTAGCTCCCTTAATTCTCTTTCTTCAAGTTGCTCATCAAGCTCTTTCAACATCGCCTCTTCTTCACGTTCTTCATGATGTTCGTTCAATCCCTTTAATGTTTTTTCTTTATCAAGCAAAGCAATTATTTTACGGCGCTTTTCAGATTCATCCATTTTCTGTTCAGATAACCACTCTAGATCCTCAACCACACTTTGATAAATCTTCAGTATTTTTGCATGTTCCTTTTCATAAACAGCACTATCCCATTTTGTTGTTCTTTTTATCTTTACGAATTCAGGTAACAAATAGTTTTCTTCTATTTGAATATGCGCTTTCTGACAAACAGAATAATGCTCCAGCCATACTTTTGTTTCTTCAATCTGACCTTGTAATAACATTTCCTGATGCCGCGCAAAAAGTTCGCGTAGTTCAAGATGTTGTTTTTTAATTATTTCAACTAACATAAGTTTTCATATGCGTTTTATTTTTAACGCATCATTAATGTATATATTTCACCTTGTTCATCAAGCAGCTGTACTAAAACCAAACTACCTACAGACACGAACTTACTCCATAGATTAAAAATTTCAGTTAAGGAGTTATTTTAGCTATTCAGTTCATTTTAAATGAAGCTGACAATAGTATGAACAACTATTAAGGCACTCAACTTATTAAAATGTTTAGCTTTGAATTTACACGATGTAATGATAGTTAAGAACGTCGCTATAGTATGCAACGGTAGACATGGATGGTTTATAAAAAAGAACAGCTTTTCCCTCTGATAAACGTTCAGA
>JBMZNW010000018.1:12247-15032 GCA_049619915.1 Gammaproteobacteria bacterium | reverse complement strand
ATAAATCTATTGGTGCTGGCATTAAGTTTTCAGTTTCGTTACAAGCATAGCCAAACATCAATCCTTGATCTCCAGCACCTTGATTTAAATCTTCTCCTTCACCTTCATTAACACCTTGAGCAATATCAACAGATTGCTTATCCATAGAGACCAATACAGCACAAGAATCAGCATCAAAACCCATATCAGATGAGGTATAACCGATTTCACGAATCGTATCGCGCGCTGTTTCCTGATAATCAATTACTGCCGATGTGGTTATCTCACCGGAAAGCACCGCCATACCGGTATTAACCATGGTTTCACATGCGACTCGTGCTTTTGGATCCTGAGCAAAAATTGCATCAACGATAGAATCAGAAACTTGGTCGGCTACTTTGTCGGGATGTCCTTCAGAAACAGATTCTGAAGTGAATAAATAATTATCAGCCATTTAATTTTCCATAATGTTAGAAATTTGAACGGCGCGCATTCTAGCCTTATTAGCCTCTTATCGCACGGAATATGGCTGCTTTTTTTATAAAACTATCAAAATTCAAATAGTTAACTAAAGAATACATGGCAAAACTAAGTATGTAGATTCTTAAATAAAGTATAATTCTGACGAATTAACGACTTTTAACTTGACGACTTTCAACTTGGGTTTTTGAAATCATGAAATTAGCTATCATCACCGGCGGCTCGAAAGGCTTAGGCGCCGAACTCGTAAAACAATATGCACAACAAGACTTCGAAGTCATCGAGTTTTCACGCAGCGGCAATACACCCTATTCGAAAAACGTTGATTTATCTAATCTGACGGTTGCCAATCAAGTCATTGCAGAAACGTTGGAAACGCTGAGCCAGCGCCAATATAGTGAAATTATTGCAGTCAGCAATGCAGCACTGCTAACACCTATCGGTCCATTAACGGATAGCGACGCTAGCGACTGGGTTACTAATATCAACGCCAGTTTTACTTCGGCAATCCTATTCATGGGTAGTTTTGTCAAATACTTCCAAACGCACGATTGCCCTAAAGTGATGGCGAGTATTTCTTCCGGCGCGGCATTAAATGCTTATCATGGTTGGTCGCTATATTGCGCCGGTAAAGCTGGACTTGAACACTATATCCGTTGTATTGCCGAAGAACAGATCGAGCAAACACATCCTGTTGTACCGATTAATATTAACCCCGGTGTGATTGATACCGATATGCAAACGGCTATCCGCGGCACGAGTGAGCAACAATTTCCACAACGCGAACGATTTGTCGAATTAAAAAACAGCGACTCACTACAACAACCGGCAGCAGTTGCGACAGCAATTCGCTCTATTCTAGCTGGCGATCTTAACGCTGGAGAACGTTATTCGGTGGCATCATAATTCTACCAATTAATTATAGATACTCTTTCTGATCAACTGTCTATAGTTTGAATAGTACGTATTTTCCTCAGCCATAGATCTATACAAACAGCAACCAGAACCATTCCATACTCAAGCAAGGTAATCCAAAGAGGAATTTCAAAAAATCCAACTTCGGTAGAATTTAAATTCATACCGATAGAATAAGACAATAAAACAGCGACAGAAAAGGTCCAGCTCCAAAATGCTGGATACAGTACTGCAAAAAGTAGTAACCAGATCAGGTACCAGGCATTAACAACCGGTGCAATTAATAGAAAAACACCAAAGATGATATCGCCGCGAGGTATCTTCCAGACGGGTGCTTTTTGATGCTGCCAAAACAAAGCTGCATAAATTAAAACAAATGCCAAACCTAATATAACTTTGACTGTTAGCGGTTCAAGCCATTGACGTAACAACGTATAAACCGAGCCATTAAATTCCCATTCTTGAGCAAAAACAAGTAAACCCGCCATGTCTGAACTTCCTTGCCAAATAAAAGGGCCGTACAAAGCCAGCAACACTAAGCCAAATAAACACCAGTAACGGAAAGCCAAACGCCATAAGATAAATGGCACCATTAACAAGGCAAAGACTTTTGCGGCGACACTCAATGCCAATACGCTGACTGAAAAAGCAAACTGACTTTGCTTCCGAAAATAGAGTGCCAACATCATTAATAATGCACCGACACCATCCGGATGCGCGGTAAAGGCGAGTTCTTTTATTACTAATGGCGACCAGGCATAAAGCAACACCCAGCGAATATTCGCCATGCGTAACAACAATAAAACCAAACCCATATCTGCTATCGCATAGAGAAGTTGTAAGCCCCAAACCTGCGATGACGCTAAAAGGTGAGCCAGTAAAAACGTATATTGTAATGTCGGTCCATAAATCGTCGGAACATCAGGATAATTTACCTGCGCTAACAAAGCATAGTATTTTGCCGGAATATCAGCATCGCCAAAAAAAACGGAGGGCGCTATGCCATAAGGAGAACCAGATTCATAAAAGCGATAGCCGTCCCAAAGATAACGAAAAAAATCATCCTCCCATAAGGGATCGCCAAAAACACCGATAAGCCGAAAACAAGCTGCCCATAATAATAACTTTGCTGGAGTGAGTGCTTTATCACCAGCTTGAATGGCAACAAGCGAGGCGATCAGACAAATACCCAACAACGCATAAAATATTGGCAATGTTAGTGATTCGGGGTGCAATGAGAACCAGGCTAATATGCCGTATGCAATTGCAGCCACTAAGCCTGAGCCATCTAACCGCCAAGATAAAGATAAGCGTCTTATCGCTGAATTAAAGACCATAATTCATATCTGATTCACTAATAATTGCATTGCTATAGAACCTTTTCATTACACCACACTCTATAAAACAAAAC
>JBMZNW010000018.1:0-12237 GCA_049619915.1 Gammaproteobacteria bacterium | reverse complement strand
ACAAGCCACCAATTAACAAAGAATATGAGAACTATAATGACAATACGATACTACGGAATACTGGCAACATTTATAATTAGCCTCTTCATCTTTAACCCGTCAGAGACATATGCCTCTGTTAACCTTAACTTTCCACAAGACTCTGCTAGTGGTCCATATCATGTAGGCAAAGTCACCTATCATCGTAAACTGGCCTGCTCGAAATGTCCTTTGTCAAAAACAACAATTGATGCATCCAACTATAAAGCAATCATTAAGCAACTCAATTCAGACAAAGAACTGAAGTCGACACTGGATCACAAAGAACGCAGAGCCGTGATCTATTATTTAAAGAAACTCTTCGCTTCACGCTAAGACAAGAGATTTATTTGTGTATCAAAATAATCGCATCGCCGCCATTATCCCTGCCCGAGATGAAGCAATGTCCATTCAACTGGTCATTGCTGGTCTCTGGCGCTTAAACGATACGAAAGGAAATCATATTATTGACGAGATTGTCGTATGCGATAATGGCTCGACTGACGAAACAGCAAGTATCGCCAGAGAAGCAGGCGCAAAAGTCGTAAAGCAAACACAGCCTGGATATGGTATCGCTTGCTTAACTGCTCTCGCAGAAACCAGTCAAGCAGACATACTTTTGTTTATCGATGGCGATAATGCATTTCGTGCACATGAAGCGTTACCACTTATCGACAGTATCGCAAACGGTACTGATCTAGCAATAGGATCAAGAAAACTGGGCAACGTAGAAAAATACGCATTGACCACACCTCAGCGTTTTGGCAATTGGTTGGCAAGTAGTTTAATCGGTATGTTATGGCATAAATCAGTAACTGATCTGGGACCGTTTCGCGCTGTTTCTCAAGAAGCATTGCAACACTTGGCGATGGAAGACAAAGCTTATGGCTGGACGATTGAAATGCAAATCAAAGCGATTCAATCTGGTATGACTATCAAGGAATACCCGGTGAATACTTATCGTCGCCTTGGCAAATCAAAAATCAGCGGCACAATAAAAGGAACACTTGGCGCAGGTATTGGCATACTGTCAATGATCGCACGACTACGCTGGCGACAATTTATACAGTCAAAAAAAAAATTAAATTATCCAACTACAACAGGGAATCACCCTTTACAATTTTAATGCGACTTAAAAGTCGTACTTCATATTAAGGAATATATATGTACATAAAAAACATTAAACTATTCAATAGTAATTTGATATCCGCAATATGTTTATTGCTATTTACTTTATTACCGTCAGTATCTGTTGCTGCGCCCGAGAGTGAAGCGATAGAATTTTGGTCGCCAAGTAATGAAAACAGTACGATTGTTGTTGACCACACTGCATGGCAAAACTTACTTGATACCTATCTTGATGGTAAACACCCAAGTGGAATCAACCGCTTCAATTATGCAAAGGTCAATAAAAAAGACCTTAAAGCACTCGGCAATTACATTAAGCAGTTGCAAAAGATTAATCCACACGATCTTAATCGAGCAGAACAAATGGCATATTGGATCAATCTATACAATGCACTTACGGTTGAGTTAATTGTTAAAAACCACCCGGTTAAATCTATTACCAAATTGGGAGAAGGCTTTTTTGCATTTGGCCCATGGGATGATGTGGTGACGAATGTTCAAGGGCAAGAACTAACACTTAATGATATTGAACATGGAATACTCAGACCTTTCTTTAAGGATGAACGCATTCATTATGCTGTTAACTGCGCTAGCATGGGCTGTCCTAACTTAGCGGCTACAGCCTACACTGCTAGCAATACCGAACAACTTCTGGAAGAAGGCGCGAAACAGTATGTTAATCATGATCGCGGAGTAAGCTTTGAGAAAGGTGAACTTAAAGTATCAAGTATTTACCACTGGTATAAAGTGGACTTTGGCGGAAATGATCAATCGTTGATTAAACATCTTATTCGTTACGCTGAACCTGATCTGGCAAAAAAACTAAGCGCATACCAAGGCGACATAGATCATGATTACGACTGGGCTCTTAACCAACCTTGATCAAACAAGCACAATAACGTATCAAACTTAATACATTAAAATGGAATAATTCAATGAAACTCATTACGCTAATTTTTACAACATTAACATTATTAAGCCTAAACACCTTGGCGGAAGAAGCGTCAAACGAAGAAACGATAAACTGGAAATCAACAAAAGATATCCGAAGCTCAGTAACATTAAAACTTGAGCCGCAACAAGGAGAAGTTAACTATGGGCCTAACTTTGCACAATCGGATAAATCACTCCTAGAAAATTTCTCTGAAATTTATGTTACCCGTGCATTAACTCCAAAAGATGAAGAAATCTATACTTTGTTTATAACCGTTAACTATAACGATCAGGATTGGCATGCGTATGAAACAGCGAAGAACAAAGCCGGCGAAGAACTAGAGCTACGCACAATCGCTAAAAATGAAAATGTTTCCATTAATAATGTTAACTACAAATACGAAGAGCGCTTAGCAATAAACATGAGTCTTATAGACTTTGCTGATGCTTTCGATTACGGCCTAGAATTGACAATTAGTGGCAAACAAACAAACACGTTAACGATTACGTCTACCTACTTCAGAGCAATGTTATAAAATAGATAATGATTCGAGGATTAATATAGAAACAATTAATCCAATAGCTGTCCCCAATATTCATCGTAAGGATGTACCTCACGCGTACTGCCTGCTTTATTTATCAATGGCAGATCTTTATTAGCCCATTCAAAGATAGAGCCTTTCAGATTCGTTGCGTTTGAGACTCCAAGCTTATTTAATTCACTCACGACTGCCGCCGAACGATAACCGACTGAGCAATAGACGATAACATGTTTATCTGATTGAGATGCCAGCTCAGCGATATCGAGCGGTTCTTCCAAATTAACTGCACCAGGGATATGACTGACAGCAAATTCTTCATCTTTCCTAACATCTACAAGTAGCACGTCTTTAAGATCTTTTGTTTTTAATTCACTAACAGAAATATGTTCTACCGTAGGAAATGTCTTTTCTATCTCCGCATTGACATCAACCCAATTAAGTTCGTCTTGTTCACAAGCAGCTAAACTAATTATTAATAAAATCAGGAAGAATTGTTTCATGTGTAAGTAAAGCAGTTGTCCCTTTAAAATCACATCAAGAAGAATAGATGCCGCCTTAAGGCGACATCTGTATTCAGAAATTTCCGACTTAGCTTTTCGGCCAAAGCTCAGCCAGAAAGTTTTCTAGCCTCTGCCAACTGTCACTATCGGCTTGCTCGTCATAAGCCAGTGGCATCTCGAATTGCTGACCTTTTTCGGTAGCGCCAGGATTAGTAAAACTGTGCAACACATCCGGATAATTTACAAATTCATAGTCAGCACCGGCAGCTGTCATCTCGGCCTTGAAAGCATCTACTTGTTCCATAGGAACGAGAGGATCTGCACCACCGTTTAGCACCAATACTTTAGCGCTAACACTTCCCGGCGCGGCAGGAGAAGTCGTTGCCAATGAACCATGAAAACTGGCTACGCCATCCAGATCAGCACCTGCACGAGCCATGTTCAGAACGACAGCACCGCCAAAACAATAACCTATCGCTGCAATATTCTCGGCTTCCGTCACGTCTTGTTTTGCCAGTAATTCTCGAGCAGAAACAAACCGTGCTTTGAGTGCTTCAGGATTAGCCAACGCAGCTTGCATAAATGCCTTCGCATTATCAGGATGATCTGCCACTTTACCTGCGCCATACATATCTAACGCCAGTGCGACATAGCCCATTTCAGCCAGTTGAATGGCGCGAGAGCGAACATAGTCATTATGTCCCCACCACTCATGGACGATTAATACCCCAGGACGTTTGTCAGCGTTATTACTATCAAAAGCCAGAAAACCAGTGAAAGGCTCGCCATTTACCTCATAAGTTATTTCCTCAGTGGTAATGTTTACAGCTTTGTTCTCTGGTTCAGCCTGAGCTGTTGCAACATCAGTTGCTTCTGTATTTTCGACTGAGACTTTTTCTTCAAGCTGTACTTCAGCCTTATCTGCTCCTGTATCAGTTGACTCTGTATTTGATGAGTCCGAACAGGCGACAAACATCAGCGAAAAAATCACAATTAACCAATTTTTCATATCGATAAAACCCCTGTGGTAATTTAGCGTAAACAATAAACAAGCATGAGCTTAGCAAATAGAGGAAAATAAACCATGCTTAAAAATCGTATAGCTCATTGCGGCTGTGGAGAGACCAAGATTGAAGTGCTAGGTAATCCTGATGCTGTCGCTGTATGTAGCTGCCTTGAATGTCAAAGGAGAACAGGTAGTGTCATTGGCGTCAGCGCCTACTTTTCTAGAGCAGCGATTGTTTCTAAGTCGGCTGACACCTCAGAATATACGCGTGTTAGCGAAGGAGGAAAAAGAGTTGATGCTTTCTTCTGCCAAAGTTGTGGTACAACGGTATGGTGGGAAGCTGATTTTTTAACCGATCATATCGGTATAGCTGTTGGCTGCTTTGCTGATCCTGAGTTCCCTCAACCACTAATATCCGTATGGGAAAAGACAAAACACCGTTGGCTTAAGTTTAGTTGGCCCGCATTATCGTGTGAGGAGCAAACTCCAACTTGGTTTAATAAGATAGTGCTGGCATTCTCATTACCAAAACTTACTCATTATTTACTGTCTGTTTTCTCATTTTTGAAAAAACACGATAAACCCATAAAAGAAGACGAATGCGTTTTAACAAAAGTCGAAACTATTTTAATTAATAGAGAATAAAAAACTCATTAAAGCTCTGTTAACAACAGGACAGTAATACAGCCGCATTCTTTTAAAAAGAGCTGAAAGAATCTGATTGCACTAATTGCATGAAAAAGCCTACAAAATTGCAGGCTTTTTGATTTGGAGTATCAATAGTTATTTAAATTAGATGATGCCAGTCTATTTAAGGCTGCATACTGCTCGCCTTATTCACTTCATCCAGAAACTTTTGAGCTGGCGGATAACCTGCTATTGCAGATGATTGATACCAGGCCATAGCGAGATCTGTGTCTCTTTCTACTCCCATACCGTTGTAGTACAAACTGGCTATGCCGTACATGGCAGCAGGGTGACCTTTTTCTGCAGACTTTTGGTACCACATGGCTGATTTTGCATAGTCCTTAACCAAACCACCTTCACCTACCTGATAGAGCCAACCCATCTCAAACATCGCATCGCGGTGATCTTGCTCTGCGGACTTTTGGTAATAACCTGCCGCTGTTTCCAAGCTTTTTTCTACTCCCCAGCCCTCGCGGTAGAGCACAGCTACTGCATATTGGGCATCGGCATTGCCTTGCTCTGCCAAAGGCTGAAGAATCGCGTGGCCTTGCTCTGGGTTACCATTCCTGACCGCTTCATAACCTTCTTGCAAAGTGTCCGCAAATGAATTGACAGATAACGTTAATGCCGCGATGGCAGCTAATATATATTTCATAAGGTATTCCTTTTAATTAAGGTACTCGCTCGCTGTTCATCTGATCTGAGCAGCTAGCAACTAGACGCTTTTCAGCAACCTGTCTGTTTTTATACATCAATAATGAGTATTTAGATAACAAAGGCCTAATCTATTACAAGCAGTGATCACCCTTCAAGCTCTAATTAACTATGTCTAGTTATTACTCGCTATCCACGTAACGCTGTTGGCAGCATTCACATTGGAACTCAGGCAATCGGCATTGGAGAACAAAACTTTCCTTCAATTCACCGGAATCGCAGACAGAGCAGCGGAGCCGAACTGTTTTATTAACAATTACAGTAAAAACCCAGCCAAGCCCAAAAGCGACTGGCAAAGCGATAATTACACCGGTAGTAAAAGGAAAAGAAACAAGAATGAAACAGCCTACACCTGCCGAGACTAGATAGACGAGTAATATAGAGACCATCTTACGACGTTGTATTACCGCTAAATTACCCAATGATTTTGCCATAGTAAGTGTTAACTTATACTCAATTACAACACACAGTAATCTGACTAACAGTTTATGGAAAAGTGCCGAACAAAGAAGCAACAAGCTATATGAGCAGGCTTTTGAGTGCTTTACGCTAAAGCCTCGGCAAGAACCTGCATTTTATTCTAGAGAGAATTATTGATAGACGAATGAATTAAAACTCAATCGCGTCCTCTTCTTCAGCAATGACAAAACTTGGTGCGCCACCCGTTGAAATTTCAGCGGCACAAGCCAAGACTTCTTTTCCTGCATCTGACTGAGTACTAGCTAACAACACATCTTCAGAAGGAAAATATATTTCAGTCGAACGGTGATATGCAGGAATAATATGATGTGCATGCGGTAATGCTGTGGTTGTTACAAGCTTTGTCTTGCCATCCAGTTTTCCAGTTATTAGAGGAATAAGCTCCTCCTTATAGACATGATCAAAAGCGTAAACATCATGCGGATGAGGAAAATGAATAATCAGTTTTGCATTAGCCATGATATAAACTCCTTATTATTTTCTCTGTTTGGGTTTTCAATAAAGCTAAATTTTTGCCGTTCAATATTAAAGATAGATGAAAATATCGTAATAATCAAGCAGCCTGAATACACCTAAGCTATTGAAAATTCAGAACTTATTTCTAAGTCGCCAGTGATTTCTAACAAGAAGTGAGGTGTAGATCGCTGTCGGCCTACTGCGACAGTTCTCTGAAATTGTAGTTTCCAAATCTTGTTTTCAAATTAAAAAGAACAGAGTGAATTACTTATTCTCCTATCTATTTGATAAAACTCGGCAAGTAGCAAACTCTGACGCTGCACTGGAGCTACAACAAGACCTTGGTCGATTTGATGCCAGCGGAAGCCAACAACCAAGCGATCCAAAAAGAGCAAATACCCAATATAAGTTACTCGATTAAGAGGAAAAATAGCTGCTAGATCTTGCTCAAAGCCAGCAAGTAAGCGACAATACGCGGCTCAGATTTTCGGTTAAATTTAC
Source organism: Gammaproteobacteria bacterium (assembly GCA_049619915.1). Classification (GTDB taxonomy): domain Bacteria; phylum Pseudomonadota; class Gammaproteobacteria; order Eutrophobiales; family Eutrophobiaceae; genus UBA7359. The sequence goes on along the minus strand of JBMZNW010000018.1, from coordinate 5,272 downwards.
CTGTTAATCTGCCTGTATCGCCGCAAAAAGCGGATTTTAAGCTCTGCACATTGACCATCATAGTTAGCATGATGAAACACAACAGGCTTCGTTGCAGCACAATACTAAAAAACTTCTATTCGAGACATTAACGATGTGTCCTATTGACATAATTGGGGGAAACTATGCTTTCAAGGTATGAACTGGCAAATGCAATTCGTGCATTAAGTATGGATGCAGTACAAAAAGCAAACTCGGGGCATCCGGGCGCACCTATGGGTATGGCAGATATTGCCGAAGTATTATGGAATGATTTCTTAAACCACAATCCAGCAAGCCCAGACTGGGACAACCGTGACCGTTTTGTTATGTCCAATGGTCATGGCTCCATGCTGGTTTATTCCTTACTGCACTTGTCCGGTTATGACTTGTCGTTAGAAGAAATAAAGAATTTCCGCCAACTACATTCAAAAACTCCCGGCCACCCTGAATACGGTTATGCGCCCGGCGTAGAAACAACAACCGGCCCACTTGGACAAGGTATTGCCAATGCTGTCGGTATGGCATTAGCAGAGTCTGTGCTTGCTGCTCAATTTAATCAGGGCGATTTTAATATTGTTGATCACCATACTTATGTTTCCGTAGGCGATGGTTGCTTAATGGAAGGCATTTCTCACGAAGCCTGTTCGTTTGCTGGCACCATGAAACTCGGGAAGTTAATAGCCATTTATGACGATAATAATATTTCAATTGATGGCGAAGTAGACGGTTGGTTTACTGAAGACATCTCCGCTCGCTTTGAAGCCTATGGCTGGCATGTTATCCGAGATATCGATGGACATGATCCAGAAGCAATAAAAAAAGCACTGGCAGATGCCAAGGCAAATGACAAACAACCAACGATTATCTGCTGCAAAACCATTATCGGTTTTGGCTCGCCTAACAAAGAAGGTAAAGAATCTTCTCATGGTGCAGCGCTAGGTGAAGATGAAATAAAACTCACTCGTGAAAAGCTGGGATGGAAACACGATTCATTTGTCATTCCTGATGATATCTATGCTGCATGGGACGCGAAAGAACGCGGAGGAAAACTCGAGTCAGAATGGAATGAAACATTTGCTGCTTATGAAGCAGTCCATCCAGAACTTGCTGCTGAATATAAGCGCCGTATGAAAGGCGAGCTACCTGCTAACTGGAGCGACACCGCTAAAGACTATATTGCTGCATGTAATGATAAAGCAGAAACCATCGCTTCGCGTAAAGCATCACAAAATGCCATTGAAGCCTTCGCCGCTCACTTACCTGAAATGTTGGGCGGTTCCGCAGACTTAACCGGTTCGAACTTAACTAACTGGTCAGGCTCTGTTGTGATTGATGGCAATAATAAACAAGGTAATTACATTTCTTACGGTGTGCGTGAGTTTGCCATGTCAGCCATTGATAATGGTGTTGCTTTGCATGGCGGCCTTCTGCCTTACTCTGGCACATTTTTAATGTTTTCCGAATACGCTAGAAATGCATTACGCATGGCAGCGTTAATGAAAGTACAAAACATTTTCGTCTATACACATGACTCAATTGGCCTCGGTGAAGACGGCCCAACACACCAAGCTGTAGAACAAGCAGCAACATTACGCTTAATGCCGAACATGTCGTTATGGCGACCATGTGATGCTGTCGAGTCTGCCGTTGCCTGGCAATCTGCAATCGAAAGACGTAACGGCCCAACAAGCTTATTGTTTTCACGACAAGAGCTTGCGCATATAGAAAGGGATGCTGCGCAATTAGACAATATTAAACGTGGTGGATACGTTTTACTCGAAGGTTCGGATAAGCCTGATGCAATTATTATTGCCACCGGTTCCGAAGTTGAGATAGCAATGAACGCAGCAACAAAACTAAACGCGGAAGGAAGGAGCGTGCGTGTTGTGTCAATGCCGAGTACCGACGTATTCGATCAACAGGACGATGCGTATAAAGAAAGCGTTTTACCGAATGCCTGCCGTAAACGTGTCGCCATTGAAGCAGGCGTGACCGATTACTGGAACAAATATATTGGTCTGGACGGGAAAGCGTTAGGTGTCGATACCTTTGGTGAATCCGCACCGGCAAAAGCATTGTTTGAACACTTTGGTTTAACTGAAGCCAATTTAATTCAAACCGTAAACGATTTAATTAAGTAAAAAATATTTTAAAAACTAAAAAGAAGATTGGAGTAGAAGAATGGCAATTAAAGTAGGTATCAATGGTTATGGGCGAATTGGTCGCAATATATTACGTGCAGTTTATGAAGCTGAACGTACTGACGAAATTGAAATCGTCGCAATTAATGACTTAGGTGATGCAAACACCAACGCTCATTTAACACAATATGATACTGCTCATGGAAAATTCCCTGGTTCTATTTCTGTTGAAGGCGACAACATGATTGTTAATGGCAATAAGGTGCGTGTACTGTCAGAACGTGACCCAGCCAAATTACCTTGGGGCGAACTTGGTGTAGACGTTGTACACGAATCTACCGGTTTCTTTGCCAGCAAAGCAAAAGCCAGCGCTCACCTTGAAGGTGGTGCAAAGAAAGTTGTTATTTCAGCACCAGGTGGCAGTGATGTTGATGCAACGATTGTTTACGGCGTCAACCACGACACACTTAAAGCAAGCGATACTGTTATTTCAAATGCATCATGTACAACAAACTGTCTTGCACCGCTTGCCAAAGTCATACATGAAAACATTGGTATGGTCGCCGGTATTATGACGACCGTACATGCTTATACAAACGATCAGGTATTAACTGACGTTTATCATTCAGATTTACGTCGCGCGCGTTCTGCGACCATGTCGATGATTCCTACTAAAACCGGTGCTGCTGCTGCAGTAGGTTTAGTTTTACCTGAGTTAAACGGCAAACTTGATGGTTTCTCTGTTCGCGTTCCAACGATTAATGTTTCCATGGTTGATTTAAGTTTCACCGCAGCACGAGACACCAGTGCAGAAGAAATTAATTCATTAATGAAAGAAGCGGCTGAAGGTCCATTAAAAGGCGTTCTTGCTTACACCGAAGCACCTTTAGTTTCTGTTGACTTTAACCATGATCCAGCATCATCAACATTCGATGCAACCTTAACGAAAGTATTGGAAGGCAATGTTGTTAAAGTTATTGCTTGGTATGACAACGAGTGGGGCTTTTCTAACCGTATGTTAGACACCACCAAAGCATTAATGAGTGCAAAATAAACCGTGTCTATTTTAGTTAAAATTGCTGAGCTTGATTTATCAGGAAAGACGGTTCTTATTCGTGAAGACTATAATGTCCCGATAAAGAATGGCGAGGTAACCAGTGATGTTCGTATTAGAGCAACATTACCAACGCTAAAAGAAGTACTCGCAGCGGGAGCAAAGATTATTCTTATGTCTCATTTAGGTCGTCCAACTGCTGGCGAATACGATGAGCAGTTTTCACTTGCTCCTGTTGCCAAATCTTTGAGCAATTTTCTGGGTATCGATGTGCCCGTTATTAAAGACTGGGTGAATGGCATCGACATGGATAATCATCAGGTCGTGCTTTGCGAGAATGTTCGCTTTGAAAAAGGCGAAACAAAAAATGATGAAGAACTGTCTCGTAAAATGGCTCAACTTTGTCAGGTTTATATCAACGATGCTTTTGCGACAGCGCATCGTGCGCAAGCGTCAACTCACGGTGTTGCAAAATATGCCGGGATTTCTGCGGCAGGCCCATTACTAATCGCTGAACTTAAATCATTAACAAAAGCATTAAGAGAACCAGAAAAACCTGTTATCGCCGTTGTCGGCGGCTCCAAGGTCTCTACTAAACTGACCATACTTGAAACGCTTTCAGAAAAAGTCGATCAGCTTATTGTTGGTGGCGGTATTGTTAATACCTTTCTAAAAGCAGCAGGTTATGAAGTTGGCAAATCTCTTTATGAAGAAGATCTAGTTGAAACCGCAGCGAAGCTGATGAAAGACGCCGAAGCAAACGGTTGTCAGATCCCATTGCCGGTTGATGTGGTTTGTGGCAAAGAGTTTGATGAAAACACAGCAGCAGTAACAAAGTCGGTTAATGATGTCGAAGCAGACGACATGATCATGGATGTTGGCCCGGAAACATCGAAACAATTTAATGAATTGATTGCCAATGCGAAAACCATAGTCTGGAACGGACCGCTTGGTGTATTTGAATTTGATCAATTCAGTCAAGGTACAAAAAGTCTTGCTGATGCTATTGCCAACAGTGATGCGTACTCACTAGCAGGCGGCGGCGATACCATTGCTGCAATTACTAAATTCAATATAGAGAAAGATATTTCTTATATCTCAACTGGCGGCGGTGCTTTTCTTGAGTATTTAGAAGGAAAGAAATTACCTGCAATCGAAATTCTTGAAGAAGCCGCACGTTCATGGGCAGCGATGGAAAAGGCAAGAGAACTTTAATAGAAATGATATACAAGCTTAATACTAATATTGATTAATTTAGTTAGTCTATAAGAATGAGAAGAACTAAAATCATTGCAACACTAGGACCAGCAACTGATCAACCGGGAATGTTAGAAAAATTGATAGATGCTGGTGTTGATGTATTTCGCTTAAATTATTCTCATGACAACCATGAAGGCCACGAAAGACGACTTGATGAAATCCGGTCTCTTTCTCATAAACATAACCATGCTGTTGCTGTCATCGCGGACTTACAAGGGCCCAAGATCCGTATTGAACGTTTTAAAGAAGGCAAAATTAAATTAAGCGAAGGCGCTAACTTTAAAATTAATACGGCGCTGGCAAAAGAAGACGGCGATGAAACTCAGGTTGGTGTTACCTATAAAGAGCTAGCTAACGATGTTAAAGCAGATGACACGCTGTTAATTGATGACGGCAAGATTGTTCTGCAAGTTCAATCTGTTAAAGAAAACATCATTGATTGCAACGTGGTTACCGGCGGAGAACTTAGCAACAATAAAGGCATTAATCTTCAAGGTGGCGGCCTATCTGCAAGCGCGCTTACAGATAAAGACATTGAAGACATGAAACATGCGGCAGCAATTAAAGTAGACTTTATTGCTATTTCGTTTCCAAGAGATGCCGAAGATGTAAAGAAAGCCCGCCAGATGATGGAAGAGTGTGACTGCTCTGCACAATTAATTTCTAAAATAGATAAAAACACACATCAAATCGGTATGTTTGATTGCTCACCGCAGTTTTACGAACGAGGCGAAGATAAGGTGCGTAAAGCAAGTGAAGCTTATGACTTGTTTTACAAGACCAAGGACTTTGATCC
>JBMZNW010000017.1:15290-15512 GCA_049619915.1 Gammaproteobacteria bacterium | reverse complement strand
ACTTTCATCATCAGTTAATTTAACTGTAACTTGATCGGTCTTAATTTCATTTGAAGGCACCTGAATAAATTCAGCGTCGAGACTTCCTTCAAACGTATTTCCTTCATTTATCCACGCAGCGCTTTTTCCATTACTACGATGAACAATTCCTTTTATTGAAATCGGATCACGAATTATGACTTCCTTTTTTACGACAAATTCCTCAATCTCTATTTCTGTCTC
>JBMZNW010000017.1:6477-15272 GCA_049619915.1 Gammaproteobacteria bacterium | reverse complement strand
ATAAACTGGTAAAAATAGGCTATATAAACCTATTATTATGAATAATTTTATATAACTAGAAATCATCCTATTTCAATTCTTTGTCCACCGGCAAGATCAATTGTAATCCAGTACAACAAACAAGTAACTGAAACATTCGCCTTGCCTTTTTCATAACTCACCTCATTAGCACCCTTCTTGAAGTCACACTCAGAAATAGTATAAATCCCGTCAGCATTTTTATTTATATAGTCAATAAATTTAAATAAGTCACCTTCATGTAATAAACCAAGATTAAGTTCCATACTACTTCGATATAATGCGTAGCTACTATAGTTAATGGGATACTCTGGCACGTACCCTTCCTGTGACTTAATAGAATAAGAGAGTGATGGTAGTCCAATTACTTCACCTGCTTTCCTTAAAGACTCAATCCAGTTTAACCTTCTTTCCTGTCCTATGATCCCTTGATTATATAAAGCAACAAATTTTGGATAATTTTCACGGAGCACTTTCTCTTCTTGATCAACATCAAGGTAACGCCGGCTTATAGACTGAAAAATGCTTCTATTGTTCTTAAACTCTTTTTCCATACTGCTATTAAAATAATATGCTGTTCCGATTAAAGCGCTTGCAATGACAAGACAAACACACAACATTACCAGAGGTGTTTTTAATATTGACCAGTCTAAATCAGATTCTTTTTCCATTAATTGACACCTATCACCGCTCTTAAAGAAAACAACGCTTTTCTGGAGGTTGCTTGAGTGCCACCTTGTAATGTCGCATCTGAACTTATATCAAGCGGGAAAGACTCAACAGTCACAGAATAAGTCGCATCATTTTCGCGAAGTGTTTCTGCAAAATTATTAACCATGGCAATCGCATCTCTATAATTACCATCAAATGGTTCAATATGAGCTTCGAAATTTGAAATTTGATAATATTTCGTTTCATTACTTGGTAAAGTATTTGCAATAAAAGTGTTTGCTTTTGCTTCGACTCCTTTATTCGGATCCATACTAAAACTCCAGTTCAGATCATCCAATTTTATCTGCGGATATTGTTCCAACGCTTTTCCCACAAAACTCATCATCTTATAGGGCGTTGATTTATACTCTTCAAGCTTTGCAACTGCATCAACAGCTACTTTAATTTGCGCTGGTTCAACAGGTGTTTTCGGCAGTCTTTCTTTGGCAAGATCATAACGAGTTTGATAAAAAGCAGCTTTACTTTTTGCTGTTTCACTCCCTTGCTTATATGTAAGCCCACCCATAAAACTAATTCCGCTATATATCAAGCTGACTAATAGCAAGCCAATACTTGCTGCATTCATCTAATAGCGCATGTTACGCATCTTCATATAACGCATTTCTTTTGCGGAGGCATAACAATTCTTAGGCTGTGTCTTTAACAAATAAGACATTAATAATTGATCGCTAAAAGGAACTATCTGCTCACTCTCTTCATGCACAAACATTTTTAGCTTATTAATATCAAGATAATGTAGTTTCATCATAGGAACTGAAACCTTTCTTTTCTCCAACTCATCCAGAGTCATTTTATCTGCAATAACATAAACATCTAGATAAGTATCATTAGGTATCAAACGTAAGCTGTTAAGATAACGCTGGATCTTTTCTACTTCTGATTCAATCCTTGGCACATAGGGCTCTGTTCCATAACGTGGCAACTTAGACAAGCGGCTTATTTTTAACTGTTTTTTTTCAAAAAACGTCTGCCTCAATCCACTAATACTTTGCATTGTTACAAACAAGGCGTGATCCGAAATATCGGGCAAGGTTTTAATATAGGACTGAAGTAGCAATGGTACAGAAATTATTCCTCTTAACGGAACTTTATATCTATCTAATAATGCTATCCAAGGCTTAAATACTTCATCTCTGGTTAAACCCATAAATAATAATCTATCGTCTTTCCTGCCTTCTTCTTCTCGCCCCTGGTTTTGTACATAGATATATTCAGCGTCACGAAACAGCCTAGATTGTTTGCGTTTTATTAAAGCCTGCCTGTCTGATCCAAAAACATGGGGTATAGTATCCTGACGAAACTCTTCTTCAATAACATCTACCAATACTGTCATTAAAGTATTCTCTGACTCTTTTAAATAACGTTCAAAATTTTCACGACCGACATCATCTACATCAAACAAATAAGAGCTACCCAGTTTACCCTTGTCCCAATGGTAAACAGATATTTTATCTGCACTGACAAACAGAACGCGTCTATTAAAAAACTCAGATTTCGACTTTTGTAATAAGATCATAAATAGGTCCTAAAACTGAAAACATTACCCAGCCTATAATTGAGCCCAATATAATAGTCATAGCAGGTTCGATCATTGACTGAAGGCGTTCGATTGACTCTTTTACGTCACGCGTATAAAAATAACTGATATTAGATAGCGCAGTCTCCAGCGCTCCAGTGCTTTCACCCACACGTATCATTCGCAGCACTAGTGGTGGAAACATATTTTCTTTTTCAAAGCTGTCACTCAAAGTTGTACCATCTGAGATTTGTTGCCCAACATTATTCATTGCTCTAGCAATATATTTATTACCAGCAATGTCTTCACCTGTTCTTATACAATCTATAATAGTTATACCGGATGAATACATAATCGCAAAAAAACTACATACCCGAGTCAAAATGATTTTTTTCAAAATTGGACCAACTACTGGTACTTTTAATTTATATTCATCATATTTCAAATGAAACGCTGGGCTTGTTTTAATGCCAATAAAAAGAACTAACACAATAGTTACGGGAATTAACAATAGGATATACCAATAATTAACAAAAATATTTGAGACTATAATAAGGGCTTGCGTGTGTGCAGGAAGTTCCTGCCCCATTGTTGTAATAAATCGTAACAACTCCGGTACAAGATAAGTCATAAGAAAGAAAACCACACCAGCCACAACTGTACCGACAAACGCAGGATAAGTTAAAAGTTTCTTGGTTAATGCAGCTTGTTCATCCTGCCATTTTAAACTGGCGCCTAATTCTTCAAAGACTTTACTCATCTCACCTGATTGTTCTCCTGCCCGAACCAAGTTTGTAAAAATTTTGCCAAATACAATTTCGAATTCTTCCATCGCTTGAGCTAGTGTCTTACCACCTTCTATAGACTCAATCATGGCATTTGTTACTTCTGCCATCCTTGGGTTATCACTACTGTCTCTCAAGTCTTGTAAACTTTCAAGAATAGGAACACCTGCTCTTGAGGTTTGTTCAAAGTGAAAACAGAATGTAATCAAATCTCTCCTTTTAACTCCAGAGCCGGTAACAGACTTTCCAACAGACTTAAGCTCTTTATAATTAATTAAATCAAGATTGAGTTTATTAAGGCGCATTTCCAGATCGGCAGTATTCATTGCATCGACCTGCCCCATGCTGACACGTCCTCGTTCATCAATTGCTTTGTATTGATAAGATCCCATAGACTATTTAGACGTCTTCAAACGTGCTGTCAGGTCAATTACTCGGGACATTTCTTCAATACTGGTTGAGCCATCTAATACTCGACCCGCTCCAACATCAGCCAGTGTTCTAAAACCTTTAGATAAAGCCATACGTAATAAATCACGTTGCGTGGCATTACGAGCAATTAATTCATCTAGATCAGAATCAAAGTGCAATACTTCTTGTAAAGCAATACGACCTTTATAGCCCTGATTGTCACAAACATCACACCCTTTATTTCTATATATTTCTTTTTGTTTATCAGTGACTTTCAAACCAAGTAATGAACGTTCAAGATCACCTAACTCATACGCTTCTTTACAATCATTACATAATCCCCGAATCAATCGTTGTGCAATAATACCAATGATATTACCGGCAATAATATCCGGCTTGACGCCAATATCGAGTAAGCGCGGAATCGAACCCAAAGCAGAATTCGTATGCAAAGTAGAAAAAACCTGATGGCCGGTCATTGCCGCGCGAAACGCCATGCTTGCTGTATCTTCATCACGTATTTCACCGACAAGAATAATATCTGGGTCTTGGCGCATTAAAGATCGAATACCACTGGCAAAATCAAGTCTCGATGTTTCACTTACTGAAGTTTGCCGAACCATCGTCGTTGGGTATTCAACCGGATCTTCCAACGTCATGATATTAACTGACACAGTATTAAGATAATTTAGGATTGAATATAACGTGGTTGTTTTACCGCTACCGGTAGGCCCAGTTACAAGGATAATACCTTCCGGCCTGGCAACCATTAACTTTAAAGTATTCTGTGCATCTTCTTTTAATCCAAGTTGATCAAAAGAGACGACACCTTTTTGTCTATCCAAAACACGAAGCACGATATTTTCGCCGTGTACTGTTGGCAGTGTAGAAACACGAAAATCAATCGTTCGCCCGGATAATGACAAAGAAATTCTGCCATCCTGTGGCGCCCTTGTTTCAGCAATGTCCATACCGGACATAACTTTTACTCGAACGGCTATTGCCGACCAGTAATTTTTATGCAAACTTCGGACTTGTCGCAATACACCATCAATACGATAGCGAAAACGTAAAAAACCTTCTTCCGGTTCAAAGTGAATATCCGATGCATTACGTTTAACAGCATCTGATAATAAAGCATTAACTAACCTTACAACAGGTTGGCTGTACTCATCGGATTCTGCATCAAGACTTTGATAATCAATTTCACCAGTTTCAATTTCGTGCAGAATGCCATCAACAGATAATTCAAAACCATAAAACTGGTCAATCGCTTTCTCAATTTCTGCTTCGCCAGCAAGCACGGGTACAACTTCGGCATTGCCACCAAGATGCGTATTAATCTGATCAAGTGCGACAACATTAAAAGTGTCTGCCATCGCAAGCGTTAAAATTCGGCGACTACTATCGTAAGTTAAAGGCAATACGCGTAATCGGCGCGCCATATCTTTAGGAATCATATGTACTGCTTCGCCATCAGCGACAGCAGTATGCAGGTCAATACTCTCCTGACCAATAACACCACCGATAACATCACGGATAATCGCTTCTGTAGCAAAACCTAAGCGAACAAGAATCTTACCCAGATGTTCTTTACTACGTTTTTGTTCCGTTAACGCAATATTAATCTGGTCAACAGTAGTAACACCCTTGTTAACCAGTATTTCACCTAAGCGGAAATGTTTTTTATGCGCGCCTGTCACTATTTTGATCCAATTATTTTGGATAAAGAAGAAATACGACTTTGTACAGGAGCAAGGTTAAAACCTGATACTGAGTTAGCTGATAGTTCGATTGCCGATTTATAATAATCCAATGCTGTTTTATATTGCCCAAGCTGATCAAGACTGATGGCTAAATTCAAAACATAATCAGAATTATCAGAATCTAATCGATAAGCATCAAAGAATGATTCCTGTGCATTTGACCATCTGTTTTGTTTTGCATAAAGGTTACCCAACAAGAAGTGCAAATACGGAACGCTGTCATTTCTCTGAATTAACAACTTAATAGCACTTTCATCCTTAACAGGATCCGGACTATTTGATAAAGCAATAAGAGAACTCATTGCTAGTGTATCCAGCGGGTCAAGCTCAACCAGATATATATAATGTGAATAAGCTGATTTTCTATCTTGATTATTAATAGCAATTGCCGCTAAACCAAGGTGTGCATCTCGATTGTCAGGCTCTTCTTTTAATATGTTACGATAAAGCGAACTAGCGGCATCATAGTGACCCGCTTGATAAGCCTTAAAAGCCTGCCCCAATATTTCATCACCCTGATTATTCTTTTTGCTTTTACTAATATTTATTAACGATGTATCAAGCTGCCTACTTTGAGCTTCTGCAGCTAATGCTGTTTCCTCCCTATCAGCAATAAGCTTTTCGTCATTACTTTCAACAATTTTTTCAACTTGTTCAGGCTTCTGTTCTTCTAAATTAATTGCTGCTTCTACTTTGTTATTATCAACAGCAATATTTTCACTAGGAATGCTACTTTCCTGGGAAGTACTTTCTGGAGAGGCTTGTTCACTTAATTCCAGCTCTGGCGCAGATTCAATTGATTGTTGATCAAATTCAGCAATTAAAGCTTGCTTTTCAGATTTTTCATCTGCAAATGCTTTTTCAACAATCTCCTTATTGACTAACTCCTTCGCTGTTTTTGACTCGTTGCTTTCAATAACCTCAACAGTGTTAGTTTGATTTTCCTGTTGTTTAACAACAGGCGGGATAGCAATCGGGGTTTCAACTCCACTAAACTCAATACCACGAGCGACCATCGGTGAGGGCAAATCTCTTGAAACAGGCGTAATCGTAAAATAATAAAAAATCGCAAATGAGCCTGTTGCCAATAATGCAAGTACTGCAAACACACCCCACTTAAAAGAACTTTTCCTTTTCGCCGGTTTGCCAGCGGAAAAAACTGTTTTTGCCGCTACCGGCGTTGGTTGAAAATCACCACCACCTAAATCTCTGGCTAATGTATCTGCTGGAACGCCTGGTAAGGTTTCTTCATAAAGATCCGTTTCAGTTTCTTCTTCAAAAACAACACCATGAAAAGTATCATCAAAAGGCGCGGCAGCATTTTCCGTCGTTAAACCTTCTATGATTGTCGTATCATTAAGATCAATTTCTTTTTGAGACTGTTCAAAGTTTTCCTGTAAGTTCAATTCTTCAGAAATGCTATGTTCCATAGTCATGTCTTCCGAAAATGAAAGCGCAGCTGTTTCTTCTAGTTCAACAGGCTCTACAGTAGGAGTAGCACTTTCTTCAACAATCGCTTCTTCTGGTTCTTGTTTTTCTTCTAATGCTAGTGGTTCAAGTGAAAATTGAGATGTCTCAGTAAAAAGCTCGGGAACCGGTTTATCTCCATCATTGGTTTCGCCAGTTTTTTCTTCATCAAGAATTTCCTGCTCACTTGTTGAGTCAAGTGAATCGGCTTCAACTTCCTGAAGTCGTTTGGCAGCGAGCTTCTTCTCTTCTTCTGCCTTTTTCAAGGCATCCATTAAAAGACTCACAAGGCTTCATCTCCTGAACTTTCTACAGTCCTGCTTAATGGATCATAACCTTGTGATAGATATCGCTTATATTCTTGCAGATCGCCATCAATGCTAGGATTAGGAATAACTATTGGCTTTAGAAAAATTACTAGCTCCGTTTTAGAATACTCAGCAGAACTGGACTTAAACAAGTTGCCGATAAAACTTTTGTTTTTTATTCCTGGCAGACCAGCATCATTATCTCGTCTCTCGTCAGTCATTAAACCACCCAGCACACCAATCTGACCATCGGTCATTCTTAGCACAGATTCCATTTCTCTAACAGCAATTTGTGGAACAGGGTTCGCTACTGTTAGATTTGGATTTGGATCATTAACATTAGATACAAACCTAGAAATCGTTGGTCTGACAACCAGCGTTATCGTACCATTTGAATCTATCTGCGGAGTTACAGACATGACAATACCTATGGGTACTGTTCGTGCAGTTGTATCGACCGTTGTTGTGGCCACACCCTGAGTTGAAGTTGTTTCAGCATCAACCTCAAAATAGACTCTGTTCTCCACAACTTTTAATAAAGCAGTTTGATTATTCAATGCCATAATTTGCGGACTGGAAAGAATATTTGTATCACCAAACTGATCAAGTAAAGTAATTGTGGCAGAAATATTATCTGCATTAGTTTGCGGGTTCGTGCCAATTTGATTATTAGCATCTTCATTAGTACTAATCACAAATGAACTGGTCGTAGCTCCGGCAACAAAGGTAGGTATACCTGCCGCTGTAGTTGAAGCAATACTAAACAAACCTGTACTTAATGCATTCCAGTCTATGCCTGCCTGATACCTCTCATTCAATGTCACTTCAACAATCGTTGATTGAATCATAACCTGGCGTTTCGCACTGACTAAAACTTTATCGATAAAAGCCTGAACCTGTTCATGCTGTTTAGATGTGGCTCTAACTGTTAAAAAGCCAGACTCAGGGTAAGGAATCACAGTATTTGAAATAGCTATATCATCTTCTGATGAACTTACTTCCTCGCCGAGAATTGCTGACACGTTAGAAACTAACCTTGACCAAAACTGATGATTAGACTCCGAACTAACGTCCGTTGTAGAAGTGTTGCCACCGCCACCACTAGACTCTGTGCTGCCGCCAGTTGTTGAAGAGATCTGAGTAGAAACTGTACTGGTACTAGTTGTCTCTCTTGATAAATTAACATAATCAACTTTATAGGTTCTTAAAAATGGCGTGTCTCTGGTAACAACGAGGTTATTACCTTCTTGTTGATAACGCATATCAACCTGATTAGAAATACGCTTTAAAATTTGCGGCAATGTTTGTTCAACCGCATTGATGGTAACAACGCCATCGATATTAGGATGAATATCAACATTAACTTTTGCATCTCGAGCCAAAGCAAATAAAAGTTCTTTCACAGGCACTTCATTCACAACAACAGTATAACGTTCCGGGGGCTCTATTGGCGTTGGCGCAGGCAACACAGCCACCTCTTCAACCAACTCAGGTATAGCGGCAGCTTCAGGCGATGGAGCTTCTTGAGCAACAATATGTCCTTCAGAAGGAATAAAAGGTTGCGGCTCTATCTCGGCACAACCACTTAAAAACGTAACTATTGCAAATAAAATGATTTTTTTAATCATTAGAATTATTGCCCCCAGGTATCCACATATCTTAATGTGTAAAATATATCAGCTTTCATGTTTATAAATTCTTATCTTCTTTTAACGGTCTATATATTATTGTACTACAGAGTTCACAAGTCATTTCTGTTGCGACAGTTTTATGATTAATAGCTGTTTCAGAG
>JBMZNW010000017.1:0-6467 GCA_049619915.1 Gammaproteobacteria bacterium | reverse complement strand
CAATGCTATATCATTTTCGCCTCTTTCTTTTAGTGTCTTGATTAAATCTTTAATCTCAAGCAAACCACTTTCACTTAATGCATCATTTTCTGGAATCGTCTCAGCGACTTCAACTGATTCAACAGCTTCTTGCGGATAGTAGACGACATCATGATTTGTTTCTTCCCATGCTGCTTGTGCAAGCTCAGCAGCATCAGGTTTTTCTGTTTGTTCAACTTCCGCTATTTTTACTTCAATACTTTGCGCTTGTTCATCAACAGAATTATCAACTAAAGTTTGCTGTGAAACTTCATTAGTTTGATCAGGCTGTGATACGTTGCTAGCAGTTTCATTCGTCTCTATTTCGCGCGCATCTTGAATTAGCATTAATGGCGAACCCGATTCAACAACAAGTTCACTTTCTTCTTTATAATTGCTAACCGAAGCTTCATGTTTAATAACATTTTCAGTTTCTTTATTTTGTTTGTTGATTGTAATAAACGAGAAAGCCAGAACAAATATAAATACAAAAGAAAAAGCAGGCACTGCCCATTTCAACAAAGGATTCTGCGGAATAGTCACAAACTCTGTTTCTTTTGTCGCAAGCTTCACATGCTTAACTGTAACGACATTTGAATTATCTGCATAAGCCGCTAACAAAGCTTTGTCAGCCAAAATATTTATTCGACGTAACAGACCATTTGAATATTTAGAAATAGATTTAATAGCACCTTCATTAAACAATTCAACCGAACGATAGCCACAGGCACGTAAACGTGAATTAATATAATCTTTAATCTCATCCGTTTTAAAAGGATTAAGATAAAAACTATATGTGATTCTTTCTTTCAATTGTCTGATTTCTGGTTTGGAAATCATGACATCCAATTCAGGCTGACCAAAAATGGCAATTTGTAAAAGCTTGTTTTGTGCTGTTTCAAGGTTACTGAGCAAACGAATTTCTTCAAGCGTTGCTATCGGCATGCTTTGCGCTTCTTCTACGAAGACAACGACCTGTTTATTTTCCGCATGTTTTTCCAGCAAGTAATTCTGTAACGAGTTCATTACTTTCAAACGACTATCATCAGGGCGAACTTTTAAATGAAGCTCGAATGCAATCGCATGTAAAATATTATCGGGCGATAAACTTGGGTTTGCTAAATAAACAATCTCTACATTTTTAGGTAATTCTTTTTCCAACATTCGACACAACGTCGTTTTACCACTACCCACTTCACCGACTAATTTAACTATGCCTTCGCCACTGACAATGGCATAAATCAACGCATCAAGAATAGCGCCACGATCGCCACCCGGAAAAAATAAACTCGTATCAGGAGTTATCTTAAAAGGCGGTTGCTTTAGACCAAAATAATCGTAGTACATCAATCTTTACCGTTGTTTATTCCGCATTTGTTTTTATATCAAGCCGTTGAAGCCTGCTATATAACGTTGTTCTATTAACACCTAACATCCTTGCTGCTTTACTCAAGTTGCCATTACACTTGTTTAAAGCATGGTTAATATATTTCTTTTCCCATTCAGACACCTTGTCATCAAGATGGAAATTTTTTTCTTTTAATTCACTTTCAATAAAATCGTCTTCATTTTCTACTTCTGACACTGCCGTATTGAAATCATTCTCTAACTCATCTAGCAAATTTTGTGCAGAAACAATTTTACCTGAGTACTTGGCCGAAAGACGAATGACTATATTTCTCAATTCCCTGATGTTGCCAGGAAAGCCATACTGTTCCAGAGCTTCAACAGCTTCATCGGACAGTTCAAACACAGGGTTACCAGCTGCATACATTTCTTTAAAATGTTTTACAAGAATCATGACATCATGATCACGTTCCTTTAATTCTGGTACGTGTATCGTTAAAACACTCAAGCGGTGATACAAGTCCTGCCTAAAACTTCCAGCACGTATTTCATCTTTCAGATCACGGTTTGTTGCAGCAATAATTCTTGCTTTCGAAACTCTGGGCTTGGTTTCGCCAATTCGATAAAACTCTCCATTTTCCAGAACACGCAATAACTTAGATTGTAAGGGCAAAGGTAGTTCGCCTATTTCATCAAGAAACAACGTGCCTTCGCTTGCTTCTTCAAAAAAACCCGCTTTCTCACTGGCTGCTCCGGTAAAAGCACCTTTTGTATGGCCAAACAATTGTGCTTCCAATAGCTCTGGTGAAAACGCGGCGCAGTTAATCGTTAAATAAGGTAAGTTTGCGCGGTCACTTGTTGTATGCAGTTCTTCTGCAACAAGTTCTTTGCCTGTACCTGACTCGCCTTCAACCAATACAGGAAAAGGCGTATCAGCAAACTGATTAATTAAATCCTTTAGCGTATTTATTGCAGCACTCTCGCCGAGTAATTTAGTTTCTTCATGTGCGAGTTCGTTTTCATAAGATTCAACATCAAGCATCGTCATTTGATATTCGAGTCTTGATTTTAACAACGCCATATCACACGGCTTAGGAATAAAGTCGACCGCGCCTAATGTAAGCGCATGTTTGATATTGATGTCATCATTTTGACCAGACAGCACCAAAACCTTAAAGCTGTCGTTTAATGACATTAATTCTTCAATTAATTTAAAACCCTCAGCAGGAGAATGCGGTTTCGGCGGTAAGCCAAGGTCAATTAATGCTAGGGCAGGTTTAACTGATAAATCCTGTAATAAGGATTTAACTTGCTTGCGAGAATCTGCGGTAATTAAATCAAAATCATTCTGCAAAACGAGAGAAATCGCATCGACGATAATAGGATCATCATCAACGAATAATAATAAAGGCTTTTCAGCACCTTCAAACATATCTAATTTTTTAGCATTTGCCGACAAAGCATTGATTCCTAAATACTTTCACTTGCAAACATACAGTCTTAACGAGCAGACAGCAAGGATAAATAAGTAAATTATAGGAAGATAATTCGAAGAAATTTGAAAAGAAAAATGCGGGCTGCCAAGCGAGCAGCCCGTTTATTAACTAACTCTTTGATCTATACCAAGATTTTGCCAAATAGCGACACTCGCCGCTGATTGATTCATAGTATAGAAATGTAGACCTGGCGCTCCGTTAGTGAGTAATTGCTCACATAGTTCGGTTGTCACATCGACACCAAATTTTCGAATAGAAACACGATCATCACCAAATTCCTGAAGCCTTTTAAGAATCCAGCGCGGAATTTCCGCGCCACAAGCTTCTGAAAAACGTTGTAGTTGGGTGCAGCTGATAATCGGCATGATGCCGGCAACAATCGGCACATTGATACCTAACTTCTCACAGCTATCGACAAAGCGGTAATAAGCAAACGGATTGTAAAAATATTGCGTTATTGCACCATTCGCCCCGGCATCAATTTTCTTTTTGAAGTTTTCCAAGTCTGCAGTTGGGCTAGGAGCCTGCGGATGAAACTCCGGATAAGCCGCGACTTCAATATGAAAGTGATCGCCTGTTTCCTTTCTAATGAAATCAATCAATTCATTTGCGTAACGAAATTGACCATAGCCGACCGAACCGGATGGCAAGTCACCACGTAAAGCGACAATTCTATTGATGCCATTTTCAATATATTTATCAAGAATGGCTTTTATTTCATCAGCCATACTTCCTATACAGGAAATATGCGGCGCCGCACCGATACCAGTCTTTTCACGAATGTCCATGACCGTTTCAAACGTCATATCACGCGTACTGCCGCCCGCACCAAACGTTACCGAAAAAAAGTCCGGGCTTAACTTAGTCAACTCTTCTTGCGTTGTATGTAACTTACCAATCGCTTCCGGCGTCTTTGGCGGAAAAAATTCAAAACTGAAAGTTTTCTTATATTGTTTTTGCGATTCCATAATTAATTCCTAACCCATATGAATCTAAATAGAATTTTAAAATCGATATATTTTTGCGAAGACGGTCGCTTCTATGCATCCATGCAAACGCGACTTAAAGTCTCCATGACCAATAGTCGCAACACTTTTAACGAGCGGAGTATATTTGCTAATACATGAGCACCGGAAAAGTGTTGCAACAACGTATTCGTGAAAATAAGCGATTTTAATAACGATAATGTTCAGGTTTGTACGGACCTTCGACTGCAACATTTATGTAATCAGCCTGCTCCTGAGACAAGGTCGTTAACTTCGCTCCAATTCTATCTAGGTGTAAACGCGCTACTTTTTCATCAAGGTGCTTAGGTAAAACATAGACATCATTGTTGTATTTATCGCCTTGGCTCCAAAGTTCAATCTGCGCTAACACCTGATTAGTGAACGAGTTAGACATAACGAAACTTGGATGACCGGTTGCACAACCAAGGTTAACTAAACGACCTTCTGCTAACATGATGATGCGTTTGCCATCAGGAAAGACTATGTGATCCACTTGCGGTTTAATATTTTCCCAAGTGACATCTTTAAGGCCAGCAATATCAATTTCATTATCAAAGTGACCAATATTACAAACAATGGCTTCATTCTTCATCGCCGCCATATGTTCTGGAGTGATGATATTAAAATTACCTGTTGTCGTTACGAAAATATCTGCTTCACCTGCAACCTCATCCATTCTTACTACGCGATAACCTTCCATTGCCGCTTGTAATGCACAAATAGGATCTATTTCAGTCACCCATACAGTTGCACCTAAACCACGCAGTGATTGCGCTGAACCTTTACCAACATCACCATAACCAGCAACCACAGCAACTTTACCCGCAATCATAACGTCAGTCGCACGCTTAATACCGTCAACCAAAGATTCACGACAACCGTATAAGTTATCGAATTTTGATTTAGTTACAGAATCGTTAACGTTAATTGCAGGGAAAGTTAAGTCACCACTTTTCACCATTTGATATAAACGGTTTACGCCAGTGGTTGTTTCTTCGGTAACGCCTTGAATGTTTTGCAGAGTCGTTGAATAAAAATCAGGTGTTTCTTTTAAGGTTTCTTTGATCTTGGCAAATAAAACCGTTTCTTCTTCACTGCCAGGATTATCAAGAACAGAAAGATCTTTTTCTGCTTTGCTACCAAGGATTAATAACATGGTTGCATCACCACCATCATCAAGAATCATGTTCGGTGTAGAACCATCATGCCATTTCATAATGCGATGCGTGTAATCCCAATACTCTTCTAGAGTTTCGCCTTTGTGAGCAAATACAGGAATACCTTGATCAGCAATTGCCGCAGCAGCGTGATCTTGCGTTGAGAAAATATTACACGATACCCAACGAACTTCTGCACCTAAAGCAACAAGCGTTTCGATTAACACTGCAGTTTGAATGGTCATATGTAATGACCCTGCGATACGCGCACCTTTCAAAGGTTGTTCGCTTTTGTATTCTTCACGAATTGATACCAAACCTGGCATTTCAGTTTCAGCAATACGAATTTCCTTATGACCCCATTCGGCTAAAGAAATGTCTGCTACATGATAATCAGATGAGAGTGAACTTTCAGCTACGCTCATGATGTTCTCCTATTAACATAATAAGCGAGCGTCGTTGTTCAATTTTCCGAGTATGTTCTGAGCCTAGCGGACATCATGACTATTTCATGAGCCGTCGCAACGCTCCTCAGAACTTCGGTTGTAAGAAGGAGCCGGAGTATAACATGCCATTCATTAAAAATGATAGGTGACACAATCGCTCCGACTTCAAGATTAAACTGTTAACGCCACAGTTTAATAAAACTTTAGTAAAAAACCTTATGCGTTGCGTAATGCATCCGCTTTATCGGTTCTTTCCCAAGGTAAATCAATATCACTGCGACCAAAATGACCGTATGCCGCAGTAGGTCTATAAATAGGCTGTAATAAATCAAGCATTTGAATAATGCCTTTTGGTCTGAGGTCAAAGTGCTCGCGGATTAATTCAACCAGTTTCGCTTCTTCGACTTTACCAGTACCGAATGTTTCTACGCTGATAGAGGTTGGCTCAGCCACACCAATTGCGTAAGACACCTGTATTTCACAACGGTCAGCCAAACCTGCCGCGACAATATTCTTCGCTACATAACGTGCAGCATAAGCCGCAGAACGATCCACTTTTGATGGGTCCTTACCAGAAAAGGCACCACCACCATGACGCGCCATACCACCATAGGTATCAACAATAATTTTACGGCCGGTTAAACCACAATCGCCAACAGGCCCACCAATAACAAATCGCCCAGTTGGATTGACGAGATAGCGAGTTTTATCGCTGATCATATTTTCCGGTAATACTGGCTTGATCACTTCTTCAATAATCGCTTCTTCAAGATCTTTATGTTCAATATCGGGATCATGCTGTGTAGACAGAACAACAGTATCAATTGCAGCAGGCTTACCGTTTTCGTAAACAACAGTCACTTGAGATTTCGCATCCGGTCTTAACCAGTTTAACTTGCCGCTTTTACGTACATCGGCTTGTTTTTTTACAAGCAAATGCGAATAAGTTATCGGAAATGGCATTAATACATCGGTCTCATTACAAGCAAAGCCAAA
>JBMZNW010000016.1:10458-15657 GCA_049619915.1 Gammaproteobacteria bacterium | reverse complement strand
AAACGAACCACGATAAAACCAAGGGGCTGGCAAAAAATAACCCCAGCAGAACTAAGGTTATTTTATTTTTCTTTTTTACTTCTTCATTCATATAACTAAATCTTATTCTTCAATTTTTTTAATATTCAAAACCAAATAGATAACGATCAACGCTGCCGCAAATGAAAACCACTGGAAAGCATAACCATAATGCGTATCTTCTCCAGAACCAGGCAATTGCCACTTTCTTGTATAACCATAATCAGACTCTGGCTCCAATCTAAATATATAAGCCAATAAATCTTTTTTCGTTAATTCACTTAACTCGTCTATATCAATACGCTGAACTCTATATGTATTTTCATTTACTTTCTCAGGTGGCAAGTCTTTAAGCAGTAATCCTGTTTTCGGTGTTTCTTTGGCAACGCCTTCTATATTCACCAAACCACTAGTCAACACATAGTCTGGACTGATCGACCGATCTGAATTAGCCAACAGCCAACCACGGTTGACCAATACAATTTTATTACTATTTGCTAACTGAAATGGCGTATAAACAAAATAACCTGCTTTTGTATCATAAACTTGATTATCTAATAAGATTTGATATTGCTCTAAAAATTCTCCACTTGCATTAACATGTCGCCAAATAAGTTCTTTTTTATCTAATTTATTAGTTTTTTCCTGATCAAGATTTATCGCTGCCGCAGACTGCCTGCTTTCAAAATCAGAATATAAATTTCTTTTATATTCAGCACGATCTAATTGCCAAAAACCCAACGATATAAATAAAGAAAGGAACAGCAAAGCCAAAAAACTGGTTAACAGTTTAGGACTAAAGCACCGATTTCCAATAATTAACTTCATTAATATATGTGTTGCTGGTTATACTTCCCGACTAAACGATTTACTTGACTATATTTATGGCAACTATAATTTTCAAAATTTACATCGCAATTTTATTTTTCGCGATAGGCTTTTCACTTCTTGCCGGCGCCGTTTTCCTGGTTAAAGATGATTCGAAATCGAAACGACTTGCTACTTCTCTTACTCTTAGAATAACTCTTTCCGTTATTCTATTTATTTCTCTAATCGTAGGTTTCAGGCTTGGTTTGATTCAGCCCCATACCCCAGGCTTCTAATATAAAAAACTTTTATATTGCCAAATAAAAAAGGCGCTGCATCAGCAGCGCCTCCGTATGCCGATTCTTTATTTAACTATATCCAGTAAACAAAGACATACAATCCTAACCAGACCACGTCAACAAAGTGCCAATACCAAGCAACACCTTCAAACGCAAAATGATCTTTTGCTGAAAAGTGGCCTAATAGACAACGAATCAGTATCACTAACAGCATGGTTGCACCCATGGTGACATGGAAACCGTGAAAACCGGTTAACATGAAGAAGGTCGAACCATAGACACCTGACTTCATCGTTAAATCAAGATCCTGATACGCATGCGCATATTCATAAGCTTGATAATAAAGGAAGACAGCACCTAATAAGATTGTTGCTGCTAACCACCAACATAGTGGTTTGCGATGATCTTTCTTTAACGCATGATGCGCAAATGTAAGCGTTACACCACTCGCTAAAAGAAGAATGGTATTTAATAACGGAATATCAAAAGCCGGAATAGTTTCTTTAATAGCAATAAACTTCGACTCAACACCATCTAACGTCATATCAGGTGTCGTCAATAATGGCCATGTCGCTTGGAAATCAGGCCATAAGAAATGATGTGTAACAAAACCAGAGCCTTCACCACCTAACCATGGCACTGATAGCACTCTGATGTAATAAAGCGCGCCGAAAAAAGCAGCAAAGAACATCACTTCAGAGAAGATGAACCAGCTCATTCCCCAACGAAAACTGATATCAACCTGCTTATTATAGTTGCCGCCTCTGCTTTCTTTAATAACATCAGCAAACCAGCCACAAAACATATAAACAATTGCAGCCACACCTAGACCGAGCATAAATGTTCCAAAACCCGATCCATTCAACATCACGGCTGCGCCGATGAATGTAAGAAAGATAGCCAGAGTACCAACAATCGGCCAACGACTTGGATCCGGGATAAAGTATGTGTCAGGTGAGTTAGACATAACGATTCCTCTTAAATATTATTTTTTAACTATTGCTTTTCGTATCTTTTATTTCAGTTCTAGCAACTTCTTCTGCCAACTGAAAAAATTTATAGGACAAGGTCATAACCAAAATATCGTCCGGTAACGTTGAACCGACAATAAAACGTACGACCATTTCCTTACTTTCACCAGCTTCAAGAAGCTGCTCGGTAAAACAGAAACACTCTGTTTTATCAAAATACTTGGCGGCTTTCTCTGGCGCCACACTCGGTATAGCTCTACCTATAACCGGTTTATCAGATTTATTTTCAACAATGAAAATGGCTTCTGATAGCTCACCAGGATGCACCTTCATTTTGAATTCCTTCGCCTTAAACTGCCACGGCAAAGACACATCCACATTCGTATCAAACTCAACGGTGACTAATCGGCTTTCATCCACCTCATCAGCTTCTGCCTCAGCCTGACTTATTGTGCCGGTTGTACCGCCAATACCAGTTACTTCACAGGCCAGCTCATAAAGAGGAACTAAGGCATAACCAAAACCAAACATCGCCACAGCAAATAATGTCAGCTTCTTAGCTGTTTTTAACGCTTCAGCAATCATTTGCACTACATAAATTTAAAAAAAACAGCAATGTAGAAGCCGATTGCGACCAAGCCTAAAATAATGGCCAGCCGCATATTCTTTGCCGCTATATCCTTTTCCTCTGGCGTTTTGTCATTTTCAGTCATCACTAAAATAACTTAAGAATGCGCATTCGCATCTGTTACTTGTGGTGGCGTTGTGAAACTATGGAACGGAGGAGGAGACGATAGAGTGAACTCTAAACCATGAGCCCCTTCCCAAACTTGATCCGTTGCTTTTTCACCTATGCCACGCGCACACTTGATAACAACCCAAACCATGATTAATTGACTTAAACCAAAGACAAAACCACCGATACTAATAATCGCATTCCAATCGGCAAACTGAGTACCGTAATCAGGAATACGTCTTGGCATACCGGCAAGACCAATAAAGTGCATTGGGAAGAACAAGACATTCACAGAAATCGTTGATATCCAGAAATGTAATTTACCCAGCTTTTCGTCATACATAACACCGGTCCATTTCGGCAACCAGTAATATACGCCAGAAATAATGCCGTAGATAATGCCGGGCACAATGACGTAATGGAAATGCGCGACGATGAAATAAGTATCATGGTATTGGAAATCAACTGGCGTAATACCCATCATCAAACCAGAGAAACCACCAATTGAAAACATGAATAGCGTACCTATCGCAAATAACATTGGTGTTTCAAATGTCATTGCGCCTCTCCACATGGTCGCAGTCCAGTTAAAAATTTTAACGCCGGTTGGTACAGCAATCGCCATGGTGGCATACATAAAGAACAACTCACCGGTCAACGGCATACCAACAGTAAACATATGGTGCGCCCAAACAAAGAACGACAAGAACGCAATTGATGCTGTTGCATAAACCATTGAGGCATAACCAAACAGCGGTTTACGCGCAAATGTTGGAATAACCTGAGAGATAATACCGAAAGAAGGCAGTACCAAAATGTAAACTTCAGGATGTCCGAAGAACCAGAAAACGTGCTGGAACAATACTGGATCACCACCACCTGCCGCATCAAAAAATGCAGTACCGAAATATTTATCGGTTAACAACATCGTTACTGCGCCTGCTAATACTGGCATAGAAGCAATTAACAAGAACGCTGTAATAATCCAAGTCCATACAAACAAAGGCAATCTCATAAATGTCATACCTGGCGCACGCATATTAAATACGGTAGCGATAATATTAATCGCGCCCATGATTGATGAGATACCTAAAAAGTGAACTGCAAATATTAGGAATGGAAAACCATCGCCTAATTGTAGAACTAGCGGAGGGTACATTGTCCAACCACCGGCTGGCGCACCACCTTCCATAAAGAAAGTCGCTAATAATAAGGTGAAAGCAAAAGGAAGAATCCAGAAACTCATGTTGTTCATACGTGGCATCGCCATATCTGGCGCACCAATCATGATAGGGATCATCCAGTTAGCAAGACCAACACCGGCTGGCATCAATGCGCCGAAAATCATGACTAGCGCATGAACAGTAGTCATTGAGTTAAAAAATTGCGGATCAACAAATTGTATTCCTGGTTGGAAAAGCTCCAATCGAATGACCATTGCCATTGCACCACCAACAAAGAACATAATTAAAGAGAAAACTAGGTACATCGTACCAATGTCTTTGTGGTTTGTTGAAAACAACCATCGGCCTATGCCTGTAGGCTTATGATCGTGGTCGTGATGATCGTCGTGGACAGCTGCTTCGCTCATGTCTCTATCCTCAGTTTACTAATTCTATATAAATTTATTGTTTAATATTTTGCTTATTATCTTGCTGCTTTAATTTCTGATGGCTGCACAGTATCAGCAGCGGAATTACCCCAAGCATTACGTTCATGGGTAATTACAGCAGCAATATCTGCATCATTTAGCTGATCTTTAAATGCAGGCATTAAGTTTTTACCATTCAAGATAAGTTTTATCATTTCTTCTTTTGAACCGTTTACTACAGCACTATCTTTTAAGGCAGGGAATAAACCATCAACACCTTCACCTGTAGGCAAGTGACAAGAAGCACAGTTAGCTGAATAAACTGATTTACCTTTTGCCAGTAAATCTTCTTTGCTCATATCAGCGCCGGAATTAGCGGCAGCCAATTCGGCTTTCTTATCTGCCACCCATTTTGTGTACTCATCTTTTGGCATAGCGCGAACAACTATCGGCATGAAACCATGATCTTTACCACACAGCTCGGTACATTTGCCGCGATAAACGCCTGGCTCTTCTATATAGGTCCAGTTGTCATTGATATAGCCTGGAATCGCATCACGCTTCCAACCTAATGCAGGCACCCACCATGCGTGGATAACGTCTTCTGCTGTGGTCAGAATTCTGATTTTAGTATTAATAGGGAGGACAACTTCGTTATCTACATTTAGTAGATAGTTCTCAATGGTGTTTGGATCAATGCCAGAACCAAGCTGTCTTGCAGCGTTATCTTCTTCTGCGAGAGAACTCATAAAACTGATACCTTCACCTTCGCCGATG
>JBMZNW010000016.1:0-10448 GCA_049619915.1 Gammaproteobacteria bacterium | reverse complement strand
ATGAGGTAATCGTATTTCCATTTCCATTGATAACCAGTCACTTTAATGGTCATTTCCGAGTCACCTGTTTTTTCCATAAAGATAAGTGTTTTCGTTGCCGGAACAGCCATACCAACCAGAATCAAAATAGGAATAATCGTCCAGATAATTTCAGCGGCGGTACTATGATGAAAAGTTGCCGGAGTAACACCTTTTGATTTTCTGTGATGAATAATCGACCAAGTCATTACAGCAAAAACGGCAATACCGATGACCGTTACGATGTAGAAGATGGTCATGTGTAAATCGTAGACCCGTTTACTAGTCGGCGTAACACCCTCAGTCAGATTGAGTGGAAATTCAGCCAAAACAGCACCACTCACCAGAAACAACGAAACCGCAAACAGGCCTAGCGCTGCCCGTTTTATTTTATCGACTGACATACAACATTCCTCAGCATTGATGTTTTAATATTTTCTTATTTTAGCGGCTGTCTTAGCCATATATTTAGCGACTCCTAAATCACTAAATTTTCCTGAATCTTCAACATTTAGTTATAAATTAATGTTTTTCTCACAAAACTGAGCCGTTCAGGAGGGACAGAACCGTCTTAAGTGCGCAATATGCCCATATTGACCATTGTTTGCAAGCTTAGTCTGGAAATTATCAATAAATCATAAAGAATTGGAATCTAACAACATATTGCTGTCCTGAACTTCAAGTTTGGCAGCAGAATTCTGACCGAACGGCAAATTTGCCAAATAAGGACTTTTTATGGTTTTTTTAAGCGTCTCTAATGACTCTTCTGCAAGCAGATAATCTTCTTCAAGACGGTTACTGATCCAACCAAACAGACTCAAACCATCAGTTTTAATGGCTTCCGCAGTTAAAATCGCATGATTTATACAGCCCAGCCTGAATCCAACGACTAGAATCACTGGCAAATCCAGTTTTTTGGCGAGATCCGCCATGCTTTGTTCGTCTGAAATGGGAACACGCCAGCCGCCGACTCCTTCGACAATAACCAAATCATTATTTGATGCCAATTGTTGATAACAGTCTGCTACTTCTGTCAGATCAATCGTTTGCTGCATTTGTTTAGCGGCAATATGAGGGGAAACCGGCAATTCAAAAACGACCGGGTTAATTAATTCATAATCTATCGGTTCCGAACAAGCTTGTTGTATTAATTCCGCATCTTCATTTCTTAAGCTGCCGTTTTTTTTATCCGCTCCGGAAGCGATAGGCTTCATGCCTGCGACTTTATAACCTTGTTTTTTAAACTCTTGCATAAGCACAACCGTTACACAGGTTTTGCCAATTCCAGTATCTGTTCCTGCTATAAAAAAACCTTTGGCCATCATGATTAAGCTTTTCTCTTTTTTAAATCTTGCTTCAGCTTTTCTAAAGAAACATGCTGAACACTTGTATCATTATTTTTTATGCTTTCTGATTCCATTGCCGATTTCATAGATGGCTTCCATGCATGACCGTAAACAACCTCATATGTTGCCGGAAGCTTGTTATTTGTCCGGTATGTTTCGTAATGCTGAATGGCTTTTTGCAGCCTTTGCTTTCCTGTTAATGTTTTTCTTCTGCCAAGGTTTACATTGTGAGCACCGATACTTTTTAGATCTCGCATTAACTGCAAGCATTCATCATAAGTTAAAACAATATTTTCAACATTCAATACAGGTGCATCCAGCCCACTTCTCATTAACGCATCACCGATATCATGCATATCGGTAAAAGCATTAATATGAACATTACCATCAGCTTGGCTCCAGCTTTCACGCAACTCTTTCAAGGTATCCGGACCAAAGGTTGTAAAGACAAATACGCCTTCAGGTTTTAACACTCGTTTTACTTCGGCAAAAACGACATCTGGACTATTTGACCATTGCAGCATCAAACTACTAAAGACCAAATCTACACTCTGATCAGACAACGGTATTTTATTCGCATCAATACAGAGAAAATGATCTTTCGAAAAAAATCGCGAAGACTTTTTGCGCGAACCTTTCAACATCTCTATGGAAAGATCGGCTTGATAAATATGTGCTTTTTTAAATCGATGTTTTAATTGTTTTGCCCCATAGCCCGAGCCTGAACCTAAATCTAAAATAACACTGGGTTCAATTTTAATGTGATCAAATGCTTCCATTAATCTGTCAACAACAGTCCTTTGTAATAAAGCATGGGCGTCATAATTTTTCGCAGCACCATTAAAAGCATGCTGAACTTGCTTTGTATCAACCTGATGATTAGTTTGATAATCAGTATTAATAGAGTTTTGCATCGATGAACTCATTTATTAATTTTGAAAACTCTTGTTGGTTGTTAAGAAAAGGAGCGTGGCCGCAATCTTTTATTATTCGTGTTTCAATATTTTGATTTAACAACTTAAGGTCTTTTTCAATATCTGTTTTGATTAATGAATCGTTTTCAGCAAAAACCGCCAACACCGGACAATTTATTTCTGAAAAGCTTTCTCTTAAATCTGTAGTGAGCATTTGGTCTAACCAAGAAGAAAGCATTGTGTTATTTTCTTCTGCAGCTATATGTTTGCGAATCGTTTTATTGGTTTGTTTTAGCTTAGTATCGCCGTGTGCAATCAGACCAGAAAAATACTCCAGTGTTTTATCTGTATTTTCTTTCAAGCTAGCTTGAAGCGCAGAAATATTTTTTTCATCGATAACGTTAAGCCAATTTTCTTTATTAACAAAACACGGGCTGCTGGCAACAAAAACAATAGCTTTTATTTTCTTTGTTAATTTTTGCAATGGTATAGCGATTAAACCACCAATAGACCAAGCGATGATAATCGTATCTTGCTCAATCGTGTCATTTAAGTTTTGTGCTATTGAATCAAACAAAGAATCTTCTGCTTTGCTTGCTATTTCATAAAGGCATGGCGACAACACCCTATCAACTGATGGCAAAGACAAGTTTGCTTCATTCCATATTGACTGTTTTATTCCCCAGCCGTGTAACAAAAACGCCTGCATGTTTTTTATACCGCAGCTGCTAACGAAGCAGTTAATTTTTCTACTTGTTCTCTAGAATGTGTGGCTGTAAGACTAATTCTTAGGCGTGAGGTATCTTTTGGCACGGTTGGCGGCCTTATAGCAGAGACTAATATTTTTTCATCTTTAAGTGACTCACTAAGTTGCAAGGCTTTGTCAGCATCACCGACGATATAAGGCTGAATATGTGATGTTGATGTTTTTTGATCTAACTTGTTTTTACTTAAACCTGCTTTATAAACGCTGATCAGTTCTTTAATATTTTTACGTAAATCATCCCCATCAATCATCATGTCTATTGTATAAGTCATGGTCGCGGCAATTGCCGGCATTAATGCCGTTGTATAGATATACGTTCTCGCCTTTTGAATAAACATTTCTATAAGCAAACGGCTACCAGAAATAAAAGCACCGCTTGCACCAAAGGACTTGCCAAAAGTACCAATTAATAACGGAACCTTAGTTTGGTTTAATTGAAGCTCTTCTAGTAAACCACCGCCTGTCTCACCCAACACACCAATGCCGTGCGCATCATCAACAATTAAAATAGCGTTATAGGTTTTACAAAGATCAACTATTTCTAATAAAGGCGCATAGTCTCCATCCATACTGAAGACACCATCTGTCATTAAAATGAGTTTTTTGTTTTTATGTTTTTCAAAAAGGCTTTTTAAATGATCGACATCATTATGTTTATAACGAACAAGCTTGCCTTTTGATAGCAAAGCTGAATCAATTAATGAAGCATGGTTTAGTTTATCTTGTAACACGACTGTATTTTCATCTATCAACGCAGATGCAATAGCGAGGTTTGCCTGATAGCCTGTTGAAAAAACCAGCGCGGCTTCTCTATGCAAAAACTCTGCAAGCCTGGTTTCTAATTTAGAATGCACTATAGAATGACCTACAAGTAATTGTGACGAGCCAGCACCAAGACCAAACTTTTCTATTGCCTGAATCATCTGCTCTTTTAATTTTTTATTATTAGCAAAGCCCAGATAATCATTGCTGCTGAAGTTTATATATTCTTCACTTTCAACATTGATAACTGAACCTTGTGAAGAATGTATAAGCTGCCTTTCTCTATACAGTCCGTCTTTTTTTCTTTGCTCGAGCTCTTTAACAAAACCCGCTGTTATAGCCTGCTCCATTAATGTTGCGTAGATTGAATTCCTAATCGATCAAACAACTGTTTATCTTTTTCTAATTGAGGGTTGTTTGTTGTTAGTAATTTCTCACCGTAAAAAATAGAGTTTGCGCCTGCAAGAAAACATAAAGCCTGCATTTCATCTGACATATCATTACGGCCTGCAGATAACCTGACATAAGAAGCCGGCATCATTATTCGAGCGGCTGCAATTATGCGGACAAATTCTAATGCATCAGGCGCATCGTTATTTTTTAACGGTGTTCCTTCTACTTGTACCAACATATTAATCGGTACACTTTCCGGTTGCTTTGGCATATTAGCCAGCGATAACAATAATCCAGCACGGTCATTTTCATCTTCACCCATACCAATAATGCCACCACAACAAACATTAATATCAGCTTGTCGAACGTGTTCCAAAGTATCGAGCCGCTCTTGATAGTCTCTGGTACTGATGATTTTCGAATAATATTCTGGTGAGGTATCCAGGTTATGATTGTAATAATCAAGCCCAGCATTTTTTAGATCTTTCGCCTGCTCACTCGATAACATACCGAGAGTCACACAAGTTTCCATGCCTGTTTCTTTTACAGCTTCGACCATAGCCATTACTTTTTCTAAATCTTTTTGTTTAGGCTGGCGCCATGCAGCGCCCATACAAAAACGTGTAGCGCCTTTTTCTTTAGCGGCATTTGCTTGCTGCAACACTTCTTCAATATCGAGTAATTTCTCTGCTTTTAAGCCAGTATTATAATGCGCACTTTGGGGACAATAAGCACAGTCTTCAGGACAGCCGCCTGTTTTAATATTCATCAAGGTACTTAATTGAACCTTATTCGGATCAAAATGTTGTCGGTGTATTTGCTGGGCTGTAAACAACAAATCATTAAAAGGCTGGGTTAACAGCGCAACAGCTTCTTCTCTGGTCCAGTTGGTTTTTATTTCATTTTGATCGTTCTGACTGTGGTTTTCGGCTTGGGCTTGCATCTTTATTTTCCTGGAATTTCTTTTTTGGTATTTATTTTCTTAGTATTTCTTTCTACTGAAGCATGCCAAAATTAATATTGGACTTAGCTTGTAAACTTTTAGATTTCGCAAAGGTTAACAGAAGAGATGGAATTCAAAAAACTAATTTCTGCTTTTTCGACAAAAAGCGCCTGTTATTTTTGTTTATCACGGACAGATACCGTCTGGTGTAAGCAATGTGAGCTTGATTTCATGAAAGAAGTCTGGCGCTGTCAAATATGCGCAAAACCGCATCATGCTGAAGCAGTTTGCGGCAAATGTATTATTTCTCCACCTTTGTTTTCTAGCACGACTGTTTTATTCAATTATGCATATCCGACAAAGAAAATGGTTTTGGATTTTAAATTTAACAAACGTGCAGAGCTTTCTGCTTTTTTTGCCGAGCTGCTTTTAGATAGAATAAAAAACTACGACAAGTTACCTGAAACACTTATTCCAGTGCCTTTACACAAAAAGAGGCAAGCACAGCGCGGCTATAATCAGTCTTTAGAGTTTGCTAAGAATTTAGCAAAAGAATTGAAAATTCCTGTTAATTCAAATCTGTGTAAGCGAATAGTAAACACTGATCCGCAAAGCGAATTACCGATGAAGTCTCGCAGGAAAAATGTCAAAAACGCTTTTGCTTTGAATAACGAGAATATACCGAAACACATTGCCATTATTGACGATGTTATTACGACAGGCTCGACCATTAATGAAATATCACGACTTTTTAAAAGTGCGGGCTGCGAGCGAATTGATATTTGGGCAATCGCTCGTACTTAATAGCAAGCTAAAAAGACTTTATATATCTAAAGCTAGGTATCCAGGTTTTCTACAACTAGCGCATTTCGCTCAATAAATTCTCTTCTTGGTTCAACCTGATCGCCCATAAGCGTTGTAAACACCTCATCAGCCCCAATAACATCTTCAATTTGTACCTGAAGAAGGCTTCGAGTTTTCGAGTCCATGGTTGTTTCCCATAGCTGTTCCGGGTTCATTTCACCCAAGCCTTTATAGCGCTGAATAGAGAGGCCTTGCTCAGCTTCTTTCATCAACCAATCGAAAGCTTGTTTACACGAAGTGATTACTTGCTTTCGCTCATTACGTTGCATATAGGCACCTTCATCCAGAACCAAGGCTTTTTCTAAGGCACATAATTTCTTATAGTTTTCTGAAGAAAAGAATTCATGCATAAAAATATTACTAGATTCGATTCCATGGATAGTTAAAGAAATTTTAGCGCCATACAAACCGTCGTTTGCTGCAAAAACTTCAAAACTGTATTCCGTTACGTTTGCATCATCGTCATTTAAAATGCTTGTTAATTCACCAAACCAATTTTTCACTACCGCTTCATCGGCACAGTCTGCTTCAGTAATTTCAGGCATATAGCGAATCGCATCAACAATGCTAGGGTGATAAAGCTTACAAAGGCGATCATAGGCTCTGTTCATCGAGATATAGAGCTCGACCATTTCTTTTAAAGCTTCGTTTTCTATAGCGGATTTATCTCCACCCGGATATAAGCCACTGTTTTCCATAGCTAATTCTAATAAATAGGCTTCTTTATCAGCATCATCTTTTAAATAGCGCTCTTGTTTACCTTTCTTGACTTTATATAAAGGCGGTTGCGCAATATAGACATGGCCACGCTCGACTAGCTCAAACATTTGCCGATAAAAGAAAGTCAGTAACAATGTGCGAATATGTGCGCCATCGACGTCCGCATCAGTCATGATAATAATTCTGTGATATCTCAGTTTTTCTGGATCAAATTCTTCCCGACCTATGCCGCAACCTAAAGCGGTGATTAATGTGCCCACTTCAGCAGAAGACAGCATTTTGTCAAAACGTGCTTTTTCAACGTTTAAAATCTTACCTTTCAACGGCAAAATTGCCTGATTCTTGCGATCCCGGCCTTGTTTCGCAGATCCGCCAGCAGAATCACCCTCCACCAGAAATAATTCAGATAAAGCTGGGTCTTTTTCCTGACAATCTGCCAATTTGCCAGGCAAACCAGCAACATCTAATGCAGATTTTCTACGAGTTAATTCTCTCGCTTTACGTGCGGCCTCTCTAGCTCGTGCGGCATCGATTACCTTCTCGGTAATAGCTTTAGCTTCCGCTGGCTTCTCCAGTAAAAACTCCTGAATTTTTTCGGAAACGCAGGATTCGACTACTGATTTCACTTCGCTGGAAACGAGCTTATCTTTTGTTTGAGAAGAAAACTTTGGATCCGGTATTTTTATAGATAAAACCGCGGTAATTCCTTCCCTGACATCATCACCACTGACACTAACCTTGGCTTTTGCCGCCGCGCCCTGCTTATCCATAAATTGATTAAAACTTCTTGTTAATGCTGTTCGGAAGCCGGAAAGGTGCGCACCACCGTCTTTTTGCGGAATATTATTAGTAAAACAGAAAATATTTTCCTGATACGAATCATTCCATTGCAGCGCCAACTCAACACCCACATCATCTCTGTCAGTTTTAATATCAATAACTGTTTCGTGTAAGGGGTTTTTATTTCTATTTAAATGTTTTACGAAAGAACTAATCCCGCCTTCGTATTCAAATACATCTGTTTTACCGCTGCGCTCATCGATTAATTCGATGCGAATACCTGAATTTAAAAATGACAATTCTCTCAAGCGCTTTGCCAAAATATCGTAATGGAACTCGATATGCTTAAACGTTGCCTCGCTCGGCATAAACGTCACTTCTGTGCCTGTTTTATCTGAAGCTTCGCCTTTTTCCAGCGGAGACACGGGTTCTCCAGCTTTATACGTTTGACGATGGACAAAACCTTCGCGATGGACAACCAGATTAAGCGTGTCTGACAAAGCGTTTACGACAGAAACACCAACACCATGCAAACCTCCAGAGACTTTATAAGAGTTATCATCAAACTTACCGCCTGCATGCAATGTCGTCATAATCACTTCTGCTGCAGACACGCCCTCATCTTCATGCATACCGACTGGAATACCACGACCATTATCGGCGACAGTAATAGATTCGCCTGAATGAATGATTACTTTTATTTGATCACAATGTCCTGCAAGAGCCTCATCGATACTGTTATCAACAACTTCGAACACCATATGATGCAAGCCGGTGCCATCATCTGTGTCACCA
This sequence comes from Gammaproteobacteria bacterium, assembly GCA_049619915.1. GTDB lineage: Bacteria > Pseudomonadota > Gammaproteobacteria > Eutrophobiales > Eutrophobiaceae > UBA7359. The sequence continues at coordinate 2,147 of JBMZNW010000016.1, read as the reverse complement.
ATATACATTCCAGGGCGCTTTCTTACTGCTTCTAAACCTTTTAAAACCTTAATTTGGTCGGAGCCGTAATCGTTTTCTTCAGACATATTTTTCTCTCTTAATAAAGTCCAGCTATTCTAGCATTTTTTCTACTTTACCGTGTTCCACGTGAAACACTGTACATTCTTTATTTTTACCATCTATCCAGAGCGGTTTTGTTAGTGAAGAGATAAATGTTTGCACATTATTCTGCTCTAGTAACTCAAACATTTTCCTCGAAGATGTTTCATCTAATTCTGCATCCAGATCATCAATCAAAACCAAGGCGTCTAAGCCTGAAGACTTCAAAATATCGACTTGAGAAGACATGACTGCGGTTCCGAACAGCTTTGTTTGGCCGCGAGACAGGTGTTTAGCTACATTAAAGTCTTCGTAAACAAAAGAAATATCAACCCGATGAGGGCCTATGCTGGTATAACCTCTTTTTATATCGTCATCTCGGCTTTCTGATAACAACTGACACAGATCTTCGTCTCTATAACTTTCGTTTAAGTATTTAACAGCCCCAGTTCCTGATAAAACAAAAGGCAAATACCTGTCATTTAATCGCTGATTTAATTTATTAATGTAATCTTGGCGCATTTCATCTATTTTTATTGCTTCTTCCGCCATTAGCTTTTCCCAACCAGTTAGCTCTGGTGGATTAAAACCTCGATCACTTTTTAACAATGCATTTCGGTGACGAAGAGCGCGATGATAGCTTTTCCAGACAGCAATATAGTTTTGTTCCACGTGAAACAAAGACCAATCCAACCAATGACGGCGATCTTTTGGTGTGCCGGTAAATAAAACATGGTGATCAGGAGTAATTATATAAACAGGTAGTCTACGAGCCTGCTCTGATGCTGTTTGAACAGTTTCACCATTATATTTTATAACGGTGATTCCATGGCCTTTTTCTATTCCTACAGAAAACGGTTTTCCTTGGTTTTGACCTTTAGCAACGATTTGTAGTTTCCGCTCACCTCTACGAACAACGTCGTTGATTCGTTTGCTGCGGAAAGACTTTATTCTTGATAATAAATAAATACATTCCAGAACAGATGTCTTGCCGCTAGCATTAGGACCGTAAAAAAAATTTAACTTTGCTGCCGGCTCTATATTTAACTCCGACAGGTTTCTGACTGATTCAACAGTCAGCTTTTCAATAGTGAGCATTCCCTATAGTCGCATAGGCATAACGACATACTGACAATTTGTCTCGTCTTCCGGCAAGATTAAGCAACTGCTGTTTGCGTCCAACACACTGAGTTTTACTTTTTCGCTTTTAATTATTGATAGCGTATCGAGCAGATAAGACACATTAAAGCCTATTTCCAGTTCTTCACCTTCGTATTGCACTTCAAGCTCTTCTTCTGCTTCTTCTTGCTCAGGGTTATGCGCCAAAGCTCTTAAACTGTTTGAGTTCAGCATTATTCTGACGCCACGGTATTTTTCATTAGAAAGAATTGAGGCTCGAGTCAGACTGCTTTTAAGCTCTTCCCTATCTGAAATAACAGCTGTTTGACTCAATTCTGGAATAACACGTTTATAATCTGGAAAACGGCCATCAATTAATTTACTGGTAAAACAAGAGCCTGCGTTTTTAATCCTTATATGATTTGCGCTAACCTGGATTTCTATCTCGCTATCATCTTGTAATAAACGCGCTAATTCAGTAATGCCTTTCCTAGGCACGATGATTTGAATGTCTTCATTTATTTCTGCGCTTATTTCTGCTTCATCTAACGCCAGACGATGTCCATCTGTTGCTACAGCTCTTAATTTATTTGACGTGATTTCAAGTAAAAGACCGTTTAGATAATAACGAACATCTTGTTGGGCCATTGCGAATTGAGTATTACTTAATAGCTGTTCTAATTCTTTCTGTTTTATTTTAAAACTTGTCGTGTTTTCAGTGATATCAATTACTGGGTATTCTGCTGCAGGCAATGTTGCTAAGGTAAAACGGCTTCTGCCGGATTTAATAAGAACACGATCATTCTTAACTTCAAATTGAAGTTCTGATTCTTGTGGTAGTGCTCGGCAAATATCAAATAGCTTTCTTGCAGGAACCGTTAATTCATCTGTTTGATCTATATCTACATCAACTTTAACAATCAGTTCTA